>NZ_LUFI01000020.1:0-128408 GCF_005281675.1 Sphingobium sp. MP9-4
CCGACTATCTCGACTCGCGGGCAGGCAAGGGGAGCCGCCCAGCCTCGCTATCCCGCTACAAGGCGTCGATCGCCAAGATCCATCAGTTGCTCGAACTCAAGGACCCAACCCCCGCGCCGCTGGTGAAGCTGCGGCTGCAAGCGGTGCGCCGTGAGAAGGGCGCAGCGCAGAAGCAGGCAAGGCCGCTGCGGTTCAAGGGGCCGGTGCGCGACGTGGAACGCGACAAGGCGCGTGGTCTCAACGTCCGGGCGCTGCTCGAGAGCTGCGGAAACGATCTGCCGGGGCTGCGCGATCGCGCGCTGCTGTCTGCCGCCTATGACACCGGCCTGCGTGCGTCCGAGTTGGTAGCCGTGGCCATCGAGCATATCGAAGAGGCGATCGATCCCGAGGCGCGGCTGCTGCAGATCCTGCGCAGCAAGGGCGATCAAGACGGGGAGGGGGCAACCGCCTATCTCAGCCCGCGTACCGTGTCGGCGATCGCGGCCTGGACCGAAGCGGCCGGGATCACGGCGGGGCCGCTGTTCCGGCGGGTGCAGGTGCGGCGCTACAAGGCGCGCGCCGCCGTGCGCGGTCGGCCGATCGACAGCATCTCGGGGCGGGAGACCTGGGATCTGCGCAAGACGCTGCCCAGGCCTGCGGTGAAGGCGCGGGTCGAATATGACATCGGCACCGTCGCGCTGCACCCGGGTTCGATCGGGCCGATCTTCCGCTCGATCATCCAGCGCGCGTTCGATCGTGGCGCTCTGCCCGACCTCACAGCCGAGGATCTGGCGCGGCTGCTCAAGGGCATCAGCGCGCACTCGACGCGGATCGGGCTGAACCAGGATCTGTTTGCGAGCGGAGAGGATCTGGCTGGGATCATGGATGCATTGCGGTGGAAGTCACCGCGAATGCCACTCGCCTATAATCGCAACCTTGCTGCAGAGCAGGGCGCAGCGGGCAGGCTGATGGCGAAGATCGGCTGATGGGGTCGCTGGTCGACTCGATTGCAGGAGGGCGTCGCTCCCCAAGCAACCTCATCGGACCGGCATGAGCTTATGGAGCTGGCCGGTGGCCCTTGCCAGCAGCGGCACAATGGTCCGTGTTTCAGGGAAGGGGGCTTGAGATCGCCTTGATGGCCTTCAATCCCGTTCCAAAACGAGCGATCGCGTCCCTGTTTCTCTCCAGCTCGCCATAGGGCAGATAGGCGAAGTCGAGATCGGCAATACGGCTGAAAGCCGGGCGACGGAGTTGCGCGCGAACGTCCTGCTCGCGCGCATTCGGTGCGACCAGGAATAGCCCGGCGGCAGCGTGCAGATCGCTCCCCGACAGCGCCAGATCGAGCATGCGCACGATCCCCGAGTAGATCGAGGTCGAATGTTCAACCTCGAACGCGGCGGCGACGCCGTCGCCACCCTTCGCCAGCCACAACACGTCGATGAGGCGGATCGAGTCCGCTCCGGGAGAGGTCGCAATGGCGTCTGGAAGGCGCTCGAGGCATCCCTGTCCAAGCGGGCAGCCAGCGTGAAGTCGACCGCGGTCATTGGCGGCGATCCACACATCGTAACCGAGGGCATGGCCGAGGTCGCGCAGCCAGGCCTGGATTTCGGCGTGCGTGCGATCGGTTTCGCCCTGCGCGGCGGCTGTCTTGTCGAGCCGGCTTGCCTCCGCTCTGGCATGTTCCAATCTGCCGAGCCAGTCGTCGGCCGCCGTTGCGTCATCCTCCAGCGGTGGCGCGGGATAGCGGCCCGAGCCAATGTCGAACAACAGTCCGCCGATCGCGCCGAGATCGTTGGAGAGCAACTCGCGGTAACGGTCGTTGAGGTCGAGGATGCCGGCGCGCATGGCGAGAAAATGATCCCATGACCCGAGCTTCACCTTGGCGCCGGTGACGGCATTGTAGCCCTTGACGATCGCGGTATTGAAGGGCGGCACCAGCGTCGGGTGAAGGAAATAGAGCAGGTTGGCCGCCGCCGGCCCCAGCCCCTTGATCTTGAGCGCGTCTATGCTGCGGATGTGGCTGATGATCTCCTCGGCGGTATCGCAGCACGAGCAATTGTCGAGCAGGCGACCGAACGCCCGCTGGTTGTCCGGGCTTTCGTAGATGTCTGGAATGCGCAGCTTGGGCTTCCACAGCCAGGCATGGTCGGCGCCCTTGAAGATCTGCCGCTGTTCGGCGATCGAGTGGACAACCGTTTCCAGTGACGAGCCGCGATAGGCGACGCCGAACCGCCCACTTTCGATTTCTGCGACCACCTGCTGCAGCCCGCGACGGATGGAGCGGAAGTTTTTCAGCCGTTCGTCCCACAGAAACCAGGAGCGATAGGTGGCGCCGGGATCGTCTCGCCAACGACGGACAAGCTCGCTCACGAGATCATGATGTGTCGCGGGTAACAAGGTCATACTGGCTGGGTCATCTAAACTGGGCTCCTTGCCGTTCAGGCTATCGCGAGCAAGGGCGGCTTGCACGTTCAATGTGCGATCCGCGAAGCGTGCTCAAATTGTCGGTGATCGCGCAGGGAAACGCCGCTGGCATTGGGCGTTGCCGGTCGCAACCGTCGACCGGGCGCACAGCCAGGCAGACGGCCGGCACGGGCGTCGCCGCCCGGGAGCGGCGACGCAACCAGCTTTTTCCGGTCGAACTTAGCGGATCACTGCTTTGCGATCGCGGTGACCTCGCCATCGCTGCCCTTGAGCGAGAGGTCGAAATCGACCTTGTCGCCGACCTTGACCGCATCGGTGATCGACGGCGCGGCCTTGAACGCCATCGTCATCGCGGGCCACTTGGCCTCCGGGATCGGACCATGATCGAGCGTGATCGTGCCTGCCGCCTTGTCGATCGCGGTGACGGTGCCATGGCCCTTGGCCTTGATCGCGGCGTTCGCGTCAGGCGCCATCGACATGTTGCCCATGTCGCCGCTCATGGTCGCGGCGGGCGCCGCCTCGTTGGTCTCAGTCGCAACGGGGGCCTCCGCCTTCTTGCCGCACGCGGCAGTCAGGGCGGCGAGGCCGAGGGCAATGGTCAGTCGTGCATGGTTCATCGTCTTCTCCTTCATGATGAAACGGGTTGAGGGATGGGATCGGTCTTGGGCCGGCGCAACAGCAGGTAGGCGGCGGGCAGGACGAACATTGAGAGCAAGGGCGCGGTCAGCATGCCGCCGATCATCGGCGCGGCAATCCGGCTCATGACCTCCGAACCCGCGCCTGATCCCAGCAGGATCGGCAGCAGGCCGGCCAGGATCACCGCCACCGTCATCGCCTTGGGACGGACGCGCAGCAGCGCGCCTTCGCGCACGGCGGCCTCGACCTCGGCAGCGTCCGGATGTGCGCCGCGCTCGGCCAGCGCGTTCTTGAGATAGATCAGCATCACCACCCCGAACTCGGCGGAGACGCCGGCGAGCGCGATGAACCCGACCCCGGTGGCGATCGACTGGTTGAACCCCAGCAGATAAAGCGTCCAGATGCCGCCGGTCAGCGCAAACGGCAGCGTCCCCATGATCAGCGCCGCCTCGTCGAAGCGGCCGAAGATGAGGTAGAGCAGCACGAAGATGATCAGCAGCGTCGCGGGCACGACCAGCTTCAAGCGGTCGACCGCGCGCTCGAGATATTCGAACTGGCCAGAGTAAGCGATGCTGACCCCAGGCGAGAGCCTGACCTGTTTCGCCACCGCACGCTGCAGATCGCCGACCACCGAGGCAAGATCGCGCCCGCGCACATCGACGTAGACCCAGGTCGAAGGCCGGGCATTCTCGGTCTTGAGCATCGGCGGTCCCTCGGCGATCGAGACGTTTGCCACGGTGCCCAAGGTGATCTGCTGGCCCGCGGGCGTCAGGATCGGTAGCGCCCGCAGCCTTTCGAGGCTGTCGCGCAATTCGCGCGGATAGCGCACGCTGATCGGATAGCGGGCGAGGCCCTCGACCGTCTCGCCGATCGTCTCGCCGCCGATCGCGCCGGAGACGAGGGCCTGGACGTCGGCGATGTTGAGCCCGAACCGCGCGGCGGCGGCGCGGTCTATGTCGACATCGACATAGCGTCCGCCGGTCAGCCGCTCGGCGAGCGCCGAGCTGACGCCGGGCACGCTCCTGGCCACGGTCTCGACATCATGCGCGATGCGGTCGAGCTCGGCGAGGTCACTGCCCGACACCTTGACCCCGATCGGGCTCTTGATGCCCGTCGCGAGCATGTCGATGCGGTTGCGGATCGGCGGCACCCAGATATTGGCGAGACCCGGAAGCTTCACCCGGCGATCGAGCTCGTCGACAAGGCGTTCGGGCGTCATGCCCGACCGCCACTGGTCGCGGGGCTTGAATTGGATCGTCGTCTCGAACATTTCGAGCGGCGCGGGATCGGTCGCGGTCTCGGCGCGGCCGGCCTTGCCGAACACGCTTTCGACTTCGGGCACGGTCTTGATCAGGCGGTCGGTCTGCTGGAGCAGCTCACTCGCCTTGGCGGCCGAGAGGCCCGGCAGCGCCGAGGGCATGTAGAGCAGGTCGCCCTCGTCGAGATTGGGCATGAACTCGCCGCCGAGCCGGCTGAGCGGCCAGGCCGTGGTGGCGAACACCAGAGCCGCGATCAGCAGCACTGCCTTGGGCCGCTTCATCGTCCAGTCGATCGCGGGCCGGTAGATATTGGTGAGCCAGCGATTGACCGGATTGGCCTGCTCGGCCGGAATGCGGCCCCGGATCAGCCAGCCCATCAGGATCGGCACCAGGGTCACCGACAGGATCGCGGCCGCGCCCATCGCATAGGTCTTGGTGAAGGCGAGCGGCGCGAACAGCCGGCCTTCCTGCGCCTCCAGGGTGAAGACCGGAATGAACGACAGCGTGATGATCAGCAGGCTGAAGAACAGCGCCGGCCCGACCTCGGCCGCCGCCTCGGTGACGACGATCCAGCGCATCTCGCCATCGAGATGTCTGTCCGGGTGATCCTGCTCCCAGCGTTCGATCCTCTTGTGGGCGTTCTCGATCATGACGACCGCCGCATCCACCATCGCGCCGATGGCGATGGCGATGCCGCCCAGCGACATGATGTTGGCGTTCACCCCCTGGAACCGCATTACGACGAACGCGGCCAGCACACCGAGCGGCAAGGTCAGGATCGCGACCAGCGCCGAGCGGACGTGCCAGAGGAACAGGGCGCAGACCAATGCGACGACGATGAACTCCTCGACCAGCTTGCGGGTGAGGTTCTCGACCGCGCGATCGATCAGCTGCGAGCGGTCATAGACCGTGACCACCTCGACGCCCGGCGGCAGGCTTTTCCTGAGATCGGCGAGCTTGTCCTTGACCGCCGCGATGGTCTCACGGGCGTTCTTGCCTGACCGAAGAATAACGACGCCGCCGGCGACCTCGCCTTCGCCGTTCAGTTCGGCGATGCCGCGCCGCATCTCGGGGCCGACCTGGATCGTGGCGACATCGCCGAGCCGGACGGGCACGCCGCCCGCCGCAGTCTTGAGCGGGATTGCCCGGAAATCGTCGAGCGTTTTCAGATAGCCCGAGGCGCGGACCATATATTCGGCCTCGGCCATTTCCAGCACCGAGCCGCCGGCTTCCTGATTGGCTTGGCTGATCGCCTGCACTGCCTGGGCGTGGGTTACGCCGTAGGCCGCGAGCTTCACCGGATCGAGCAGCACCTGGTACTGCTTGACCATGCCGCCGATGCTGGCGACTTCGGCCACGCCGGTCACGGTCTTCAGCTCGTAGCGCAGGAACCAGTCCTGCAACCCGCGAAGCTGCGAGAGATCGTGCCGGCCGGTGCGGTCGACCAGCGCATATTCATAGACCCAGCCGACCCCGGTCGCGTCCGGCCCGAGCGCGCTGCGGGCGCTGGCCGGCAACCGACCCTGGACCTGGTTGAGATATTCGAGCACGCGGCTGCGCGCCCAGTAGAGATCGGTGCCGTCCTCGAAGATCACATAGACGAAGCTGTCGCCGAAGAAGCTATAGCCGCGCACCGTCTTGGCGCCGGGCACCGACAGCATGGTGGTGGTGAGCGGATAGGTGATCTGGTTCTCGACGATCTGCGGCGCCTGACCCGGATAGGAAGTGCGGATCACGACCTGCACGTCGGAAAGATCGGGCAGCGCGTCGATCGGGGTCGAGCGCACCGCCCACAGGCCCGCGCCGACCAGCGCGAGCATGCCGAGCACGACGAAGAAGCGGTTCCTCACCGACCAGCGGATGAGATGGGCGATCACTGGCCCGCCACCTTCGCCATATGCCGCAGCGTCGGTCCCGCCGGGGGCCGGTCGAACCCGAACCGGACCCGGTCACCCGCCTTGAAGCCGCGCGCGATGCCCGGATTGGCGAGCGCGAAGGTCATCGTCATCGCCGGCCAGTCGAGCGCGGGAACGGGCTCGTGGCTGAGCGTCACCGAATTGGCCGTGATCCGCTCGATCTTGCCGGTCGTCTCGTACAGCGTGGCTTTCGACGCCGGCGCGGCGATGGTCGCCGATGCCGCACCGCCGCCGATCGGCCGCGCCTCGATTCCCGACAGGCTCGCCTCGGAATCGATCAGGAACTGCCCCGAGACGACGACGTTCTCGCCGGGCGACAGGCCGGCAAGGATCTCGGTCTCGCCGCCTGCCTCGCGGCCGATGCGGACCTCGGCGGGATGATAGCGCCCGTCGCCTGCGGCCAGCATGACGAGCGTGCGCCTGCCCGTGCGGATCACCGCTTCGCTCGGCACCAGCAGCGCCGGCTTGGCATCGCCGCCAAGCGCGACGCTGGCGAACATGCCCGGCCGCAACCGGCCGTCCCGGTTGGGCAGCTCGATCCGCACGGTGAGCGTGCGGCTGTCGGCCTGCGTGGTCGGCAGGATCGCGATCACCCGGCCGGCGAAGCGCTCGCCGGGGAAGCCCGCCAGCGTGGTGCTGGCATTCTGGCCGACCCGGACATCGCCCGCGCGCGCTTCGGGCACCGCGGCATTGAGCCAGACGGTGCCGAGCCCGCTTACCTGGGCGAGCGTCTGGCCCATGGCGAGCGTCACGCCGGCACGGGCGTCGAGCGTCTGGATCGTGCCCGAGATCGGCGTCGTGATCGTCACCACGCCGTTCGGGCGTCCGCTCCGCTCGACGCTGGCGATGAGGCCGTCGGACATGCCCATCAGCCGCAGTCGCTGGCGCGCGGCCGCGGTGAGGTCGGGCTTGCCGAGCCGCCTGACGCTCAGATATTCGGTCTGCGCGCCGCCCCATTCGGGCAGGAGCAGGTCCGCGATCGGCGCGCCGGCGCGGACCACGTCCCCGGGCGCTCGCGCATAGACGCGGCTCACGAACCCGCCCGAACGCGCCTGGATGACGGCGACGTCGCGCTGGTTGAAGTCGATCGTGCCGGTGACCTCGAGGGCCGAGGCAAGGCTGCCCATCTTCGCCGCGACGACCCGCAATCCCAGGCTCTGCCGCGCGGCGGGATCGACGGCGACCGTGGGGGCCGCGCCGGCGCTTCCTCCGTCCGCGTATCGCGGCACGAGCTGCATATCCATGAAGGGCGACTTGCCGGGCTTGTCGAACTTCTGGTTGGGGAACATCGGATCGTACCAGTAAAGGACTTTGCCTGCCCCGGCGGGCGTGGTCGCCTCCGATTGCGGTGCCTGGCGATGGCCAGCCCAATAGCCTGTGCCGCCGGCCAGCAGCGCCACAGCCAGGATCGATGCGCCCCAGCGCAGCGCGGATTTATCGAGCGTCATGGCCGCTCCTCCCCATAGGTGATAGTGATGCGGACCGCGTCGCGCGCGACGTCGGCTTCGCGGTTGAGCGCCTCGACCTCGGCCTCCGCGAGCCCGAGCGTCGTGAGCAGCGCGGCGCCAAGGTCGAGCTTGCCGGCGCCATAGCTGTCGCGGTCGAGCTCGGCGCGGTGCCTGGCGAGTGGCACCAGCGTCTCGCGGGCATTGCGCAACCGGGAGAGATGCATGGCATGGTCTGCGAGATCGGCGTCGAGCTGCGCCACCAGCTCGCGGCGGATCGCCTCGCGGTCGAACCGACCCCCTTGCGCAAGGCTCTCGCTTGCAGCGATCCTGGGGTTCTGGCGCTTGCCGGCGAACAGCGGCAGGTCGATCGACACGCCGACCGAGGCCATGTCGCCGTACATGGGATCGCGCCGGCCATAGGTGACGCCGACCTTCCAGTCGGGGCGCTTGTCGGCGCGCGCGAGACGCACGTCCGCTTCGGCGACTGCGATCCGCGCGTCCTGCGCGCGCAGGGCGGGAAGCGCATCGATCCCGGCCCGCAGCCGGATCGGATCGACATCGAGCATCGGCGGGTCGCCCGTCGCCTGCGGGTCGGGGTCGCCGGTATAGCGCGCGAGCCGGGCCCGCGCCTGCGCCACCACCGCAGCCATCTCGGCGCGGCGATCGGCGATGGCGGCGCGGAGCTGGTCGGGCTCGAGCGCCTGGCTCGGGCGCGCGCTGCCCGACGCCAGGCGTGCGGTCACGGTCTTCTGCAGGTCGTCGAGGCTGGCATCGAGCAGGTCGAGCTGCCGGAGCCGGCGTTCTCCATAATAGAGATCGACCCAGGCGAGGGCGGTCTCGAGCCGCACGTTGCGGCCTTCGACCAGCTCGCCCGCCTCGGCGATACCGATATCGGCCGCGGCGCGCGCGGCGCGTGCATGGCGCTTGGCGAGATTGGGGAAGGTCTGGCTGAACCCGATCGTCGCCATAGTGAAATCGTCGCGCGTGAAGCTGCCGGCATTGGGGCCGCTCACCGGGAAGTTCTGCAGGCCCAGGTCGAGCGTCGGATCGGGCAGGCGATCGGCCGCGACCGCCGAAGAGCGGGCGCCGGCTGTCGCCGCCGCGCGCGCCTTGAGGCTTGGCGCGTTGGCGGCAGCGAGCCTCACTGCCTGCTCGTAGGTGAGCGGGCCGGCCGACACCGGCACGGCCCAGGCGCTCGCAAGCGTCGCACCGATAGAGAGCAACAGGCGTCGCACAGCGCGCCTCGGCATCATGATCATGGATATCATCCCCTCATGACAGAGGCGGCGCGCCAAGATGTGACGCGCCGCTCCGGAGCGGGTTTAGCCCTTGTCCGACCTGACTGCGCCGCGCATGCAGTCGGCGGCGCTTGCCTGCATCATCGCGCAATCGCAGCTGGCCATGTCCCGGCTGTCGGGCACCCATATGCGGACACGCGCAGGGCCAGTCGCCCGCGGACCATATTGCGGCGCCGACCGCCATTCCCAATGGCCTTGCGGCGTGCGGCTCGCGTCGGTTGCAAGCGCAGGCGCGGCGAGACTGAGGGCCGCCACAAGGGCGGCCGGAAGCAGTTTGATCATCACGAAAACCTTTGACTGAAAAGAAGGAAACCGGGCGCGCACGCATCGATCGATGCGCGCAGCCCGTGCTCGTTCAATCAGGCAAGGCTGGTGGGAGGATCCGGCTCGGGCGCAACCGCCTTGCCGGTCAATATCGTGTCGGTCGTCCAGAAGCTGGGCGCGTCGTAGAGACGCGCAGGCGCAACGCCGCCTGCCAGGTCCGCTGCGACCAGCGGGATCACGCACCCCATCGCGGCGATGCAATCGAGCGTCAGGCCCTTGCAGGGCTTTTCGCTGGGCGCAGGCTGCTGCTTGGCCATCATCGCCATGCAGTCCGCATCCATGCCCTTGGCCAGCGGCGCGCCTGCCGCCTGCGGCACGCTGTGCGCGGCCGCCATCTGGGCTCCGAAGAGACCGGACAGCGCTCCGATGACGAGCAGGAGGGCGAGCAGGCGTTTCACGGGCCTCGATATCTAGCGGGTTTCGCGGGCGCAGCCAACCAAAGTCTCGCGCCGCGCGGATTTTGAAGTGCTGACGGCTGATTCCGTCAACTCCGCGTCAATAAAGATCCGGCCCGGGGAAGAAGATCGGCTGCGGCCTCTACGTATATCGAGGCTGGACCCGGGACCGTAGTCCCAAGCCTGAAGAGACGCTCTTCCCCTCGGCAAAGTCCGGGCGGTGGCTTACCATCCAAGGAGGTGAATATGGTCAGAAAAACTCTCATGGTCGCGCTTGCCGGCATTTCGATGCTTGCTGCCGTCCCCGCTATGGCCCAGGGCATCGGGCACAGCCTGTTCATGCGCGGCTCGATCGTCGACACGGGCAGCAACGGCACGGTCGTCTGCATCGGCAAGGCCGATGGCGCCGAGGTCGGCCAGAAGCTCGAGGTCTATCGCGTCGTGACCCATCCGGGTCCGTCCAAGGGCGTGGCGCCGACCTATCACCGCCAGCTCGTCGGCCATGTGACGATCGACCATATCTTTGACGATCACTTCGCGCACGTGTCCGTCGCCGACGGCACGCCTGCCAGGCACGACATCGTCGAGCTTCGCAAGAACTGACAAGCCGGTGGCCCGGCGGCACGGGCTGCCCTGCGACGCGTCGGGGCAGCCCGTGCCGCCGGCGACGAGGAGACCGTTCGGGGTCAAAGCGAAACCGCTTGACCCTGGACCATGGTCCAACCGGCATGATCGAGCGGATGACATGGGCAATTTCAAGATCGGCGAACTGGCCGCGGCCGCAGGCGTGGGGCGGGATACGATCCGCTATTATGAGCGGATGGGCCTGCTGCGCGAGCCCGCGCGCACGGCAGCGGGCTACAGGCTCTACGACGCGACCGACCTCGAGCGCGTCAATTTCATCCGCTCGGCGCAGGAGCTTGGTTTCACACTCGAACAGGCCCGGCAGCTGCTGGCGCTCAGGGCGTCGGACACCGCGCATGCCCAGGCCGTGCTCGATATCACGCTTGCCAAGATCGCGGACGCCGAAGCCCGGCTCGAGCGCCTGTCGGATATCCGCGACATGCTGCGGATGCTCGCCGACGAATGCCCGGGCGAAGTGCCGGTCTCCGATTGCCCGATCCTCGCCTTCCTGACGGCGCGGCGGAAAGACCAGCAGCATAACAAGAAACATCAGGCAGCGCAGGACGAACGATCACCACGAGCGAAAGGGGTTTTGTCATGAAGAAAATGCGTTTGATCGCCGTCCTCACGCCGGCGCTGCTTCTAGGCGCCTGTGTGACCACGCGGCCGACCTCGGCGCAGGTCGAGAGTTGCCGGGCGATGGAGGGCAATATGGGTCTCCAGACGCCGCATGATCATGGCGAGATGAAGGGGCAGGGGCGCAACCCGATGAACCTCTCGCACGACCGGTGTCTCCGGATTCTGCGCAGCGCGCAATGAGCCGGTCCGGACGCCAGGGATGGCGCCCGGACACAGTTTTCAAGCCAAGGAGCAAAGCCATGATCGACCATGCGAAGAAAGCCCTTCCACTTGTCGGCGGAAGCCTGTTGCTGGCGCTCGCGCTTTCGGGCTGCGACCGCCAGGCCGACCAGACGGTGCCGCCCGCGGCGAACAGCGTCGCCGCCACCCCGGTCCTGACCGACAGCGGCAACGCTGCAGACGCGGCGCCGATGGACGCGATGAGCAACCAGGCCGAGATGGAGCGGCATCACCGTCAGGCGATGGACCATGACGCGATGCGCGCCGGGGCCGGCAACCAGACCGCGCCGGCACCCGATCCCGCGCCGGGCAATGCGGCGATGCCGATGAAGGATATGTAGGCTCGCACACTAAGGGGATGAGGATGTCCAGGCGGATCAGCCTTCGACGCTTGAGCCTCGGCTGCGCAATCGCTCTCAGCCTGTCCGCGAGCGCGGGCGCGCAGGAGGGCGAGGATCATGCCGCGCATCATGGCGCAGGCATGCCGGCCGGCGGGGGCATGTCCGCACCGGCAGAGCCGGGGTCGTCGGACATGGCGAAGATGATGAACCCCATGATGGATCGCATGATCAATGGGGAAGGGGAGAATGAGCACGGCCACGAATCGCGCCGGACCGGCTTCATCTCGCAGCTGCTCGCCTTTCCCGCGCTTGACGAAGCGGCAAGGCAGCGGGTCGCTGCGCAGGCCGGCGAACGGGTAAGCACGGGTCTGGCGATGATCAACGCCGCCTCGGCCGACGGCGCGCGTGCGACCACGGTCTCGGCCCGGCTCGATGCGGCGCGGCGCCTGCGCGAGGGAACCGACCTGTTCCGCTCCGGCACCGCCGCGCAGGGCGCGATCGGGGGCTTGCAGCCGCCCCGGGAGGTCGGGCTTGCCTGGCTGCGCGATCAGCTCGACATCGACCAGGCCGCGCCCGGCCATGCCGATCACTGGTTCGGCATCTCGCCCTCGCACCTCCTTCTCATGCTGTTCCTGGGGCTGGTGAGCGCCACGCTTATCGCGCTGCAGATCTTCCGCCTGCGGCGGATCGGGGCGATCGCCGGCGGTGTCGCCACCGCCAAGGTTCCAGCAAAGCCGGAGCCGAAGGCTGCCCCTCCCGCTACCAGGGTTGCGCCCGCGCCTGCACCCGTTGCCGACAGCGCCGGGCTCGCGCCGAGCAATGCGGCCGCACCCGCTGGGGCGTCGCTGCGCAAGCCCAAAAGCTGGGCGGGGCAGCTGCGCGTGGTCCAGATCGTGCGAGAGACGCCGAGCGTGCTGACCTTCCGGCTCGCGGACCCGACCGCCGACCGGCTGCCGTTCGACTTCCTGCCGGGCCAGTTCCTGCAGGTCGAGGTAGAGCCCGAAGCGGGCAAGACCGCGCGCCGTTCCTACACGATCGCCTCTTCGCCGACCCAGCGGGCCTATGTCGAACTGACGGTCAAGCGCGAGGAGCAGGGCGTGGTCTCGCGATACCTGCACGACAAGGTCGTCGCCGACGATCTGCTGAAGGTCAGCGGACCGTTCGGCGCCTTCACCTTCACGGGAACGGATGCCCAGAGCATCGTGCTGATCGCGGGCGGGGTCGGCATCACCCCGATGATGTCGGTGCTGCGCTATCTCACCGACACCGCGTGGAAGGGTGATATCTTCTTCTTCTACGGCGCACGGTCGACCGAGGAATTCGTGTTCCGCGACGAGCTCGAGCGGCTCGAACGCCGTTTTCCCAACCTCCATGTCGTCGCCGCGATGCAGCGCGCGCCCGGCACCGTCTGGATGGGCCCCGAAGGACCGATCACCCGTGAGATGATCCTGGCCGCGGTGCCGGAGATCGCGAGCCGGCGCATCCATATGTGCGGCCCGCCGGCGATGATGGGCGCGATGCGCGGCGTGCTGGCGGAACTCGGCGTCCCCGAAGCGCAGCTGCACACCGAGGCGTTCGGTCCGGCCTCGCTGCCGGCCGACCACGAGGATCTCGAGGTCAAGCCCGCGCCCCCGCCAGCGGATAAGCCGGCCCCGAGCGCCGAGGTGGCGCCGAGCACGGTGACCTTCTCCGTGTCGGGGGTGTCGGCGGCCTTGCCCGCGGACGAGACCGTGCTGGAGGCGGCCGAGGGCGCGGGCGTCGAGATCCCCTATGCATGCCGTGCGGGCACATGCGGCGCCTGCGTGGTCAAGCTGCTGCAGGGCGAAGTGACGATGGAGGTCGAATCCGGCCTTGCGCCCGCCGACAAGGCGCAAGGCTATGTGCTCGCGTGCCAGGCGAAGGGGACGGGCACGCCGCTCGTGGTCGAAGCCTGATGCGCGAACGCAGCGACATTGCCGTGGGCCTGCTGGTCGCGTTCCTGCTGCTGTTCCCGTTCGGCTATCTCGTGCATGTGTCGCCCCGCTTTCCGGGTAGCCTGGCCGGCGGGATCATCGGGATCGCAGCGCTCGTGCTGATGCTGCTGACGCTTCCTTATGTCGCGGCCAAGCACATCGCCTGGGTCGACAAGGCGCTCTCCCGGGTCGTCAGCAAGCCAACCCTGCTCGCCATCCACATCTATGCCGGCGTGCTGGCGCCGATCCTGGGTCTGGTCCACGCCGCGCACAAGCTCGAAAGCCCGGTCGGCCTGCTTCTGACCGTCCTCCTGCTGATGACGGTCATCACCGGCTTCATCGGCCGCTACCTGCTTGCCCAGCTTGGTCGGGCGCTGCGCGGACGCAGGTCAGAACTGGCCTCGCTTCGCGCCGCCTTCCTCGAGGAGCCGGCGGCGCCGACGCAGGCCGATACCGCAGCCCCGCCGCTGTCGGGCTGGAAGCGCTATCTGTTCGTCGCCGGGGATGCGTCCGCGGGCCAGCGCCCCCAGGACAAGGCGGGGATCGCCGCAGCGCTGGCCGATACCGAATTCGCGATCCGTGCCGAAGAGGCAACCAACACCCTGTTCGCGCGGTGGCGGTTCCTGCACATCCTGCTGGGCTGTCTCATCTTCGCGCTGCTCGCGCTCCACGTCGGCGCGGCGATCTATTACGGGCTGCGCTGGCTATGAGCTGGCAGCGTCTTTCCTACGCCGTCTTCATCGCAGCCCTGCTGGTGATGGTCGCCGCGGTCGCGATCCGGATGCGATCGGACGCGCCGAGGGATGCCGGCCTGGTGGCGCAGCTCGTCTCGCCCGGCCCGCTCTCGAGCGCGCACCAGTCCTTTGCCGGCCAATGCACGGCCTGCCACACGCCGGGCAAGGGCGTCGAAACCCGGACCTGTCTCACCTGCCATGCGGGCACCGATTTCGGGACGAAGCAGTCGACGCAGTTCCACGCGAAAGCGACGCAGTGCACCTCCTGCCACGTCGAACATGAGGGAGAGCGCGGCATCATCCGCATGGATCACGCCGCGTTGCTCGACATGGCGAAGTGGCGGCAGCCTTTGGCGGGCATGTCGACAAACACTCGAAGCCTGACCCCCGAGACCGCGCTCAATTGCGCGAGCTGCCATGCGTTCCGCGATCCGCACCAGGGCCTGTTCGGCACCGACTGCGCGAGCTGCCACAAGACCGACAGCTGGAAGATCGCCAATTACCGCCATCCATCGGTCAATTCGACGCAGTGCGCCGAGTGCCACAAGGCGCCGCCGAGTCACTTCATGGAGCATTTCAGCATGGTCTCGCAGCGCGCAGCCGGATCGAAGGCGCGCGTCGACCAATGCTATGCCTGTCACGCCACCGACAGCTTCAACAATATCCGCAAGCGAGGCTGGTATGATCACCATTGAGGCCGACTGGCTGAGCGCCTTCTTCCGGCTCGCGGTGATCGGCCTGGAACTGGCGGGCACGCTGACCATCCTGGTCGGCGCGGGGCTCGCAACCTTTCTGTTTGCGCGGCGGGCGAGGGCGGGCGACCGAACCGAGGCCTATAGCGCGTTCCGCTCGGCGCTCGGCCGCAGCATCCTGCTCGGCCTGGAATTTCTGGTCGCCGGCGACATCGTCAAGTCGCTGGTGATCAACCCAACGCTCGACGATCTCATCGTTCTGGCCGGGCTGGTGCTGGTGCGGACCTTCCTGAGCATCTCGCTCGGGGTCGAGATCAACGGCCACTGGCCCTGGGAGGAAACCCGGATGGCGCGGGAGAAGGCGCGTGCGGCGTCGGATGGGTCGCCTGCGACGGCTGAGGCCGCCGGATGCGGCACAGCGCTCAAGGGATAGCAGATGGGAGGTGCATGATGATCGAGAGACGCGAATTGCTGATGGCCGGCGCCGGCCTTGCCGCCGCCGGAACGCTGGCTGTGCCGGCGGCGGCGCAGCAGCATCGAATGGAAGGGATGGCGATGTCGATGACGGACTGCATCGACGATTGCGTGGCTTCGCACCGCATGTGCCTGGAAACCGCCGCTTGGCTGACGAAGCAAGGCGGCGCGTCAGCTACGGCGTCGCTGATCGCCATGCTGAACGACTGTGCGGAACTGTGCCAGGCGACCGCCAACTCGATGCTGCGGGAATCTGCCCTGCACCGCATCGTCTGCCGCGCCTGCGCCGACGCTTGCGAGCGCTGCGCCGAGGAATGCGGACGCCATAGCGCGGACCAGCGGATCGCGCGTTGCTCGGCCACCTGCAAGAAATGCGCGGCGAGCTGCCGAACGATGGCGGACATGTCGAGCTGAGCGGCGCGCTTCGCACGTGCCCCACATAGTCACGTTCAGGCCAGAGCCCCCGGTCACAGCTTGTGTGTCCGACAACTACGCCAGGACAGCGATCATGGCACGTGGCACAAAGTCCGAGTATCCGGCAACGGCGGAAATCATCGCACCCGCCATCGCCGGAGCCTTCCGTGCCGCCACCCGATAGTCGGGTAATGCCGAGCACCATCTTTACGATTGCGTGAACGCTCCACGGTCGATCTGTATTGGAGAAGTCAGTGTCAACCGCCGAATTTGTCAACCGGCTACCCGAATTGCTCCGCCCCAATCCAGCAAGGGTAGTGATCAGACCCTATATGCCGTCGACGGAAACCTATAAATATGCGGTACCGGATCAGCCACGTGCGCAGCGCATCGCCGACCGCGTCCTGGCGCTCGACCCAGCATCGCTCCACGATGAGTTGCAACGCATTCTTGATGATTTCTCGGGAAGGCATCGTGAGGTTCCGTCCCTGTTTTTGCGGCGGTTCCACGAGGTTGATGGCATCATCGTCTGTGATTGCGAGGTCACCCATGAACAGGCGCTCTTGATCGGTGCCCATTTTTGCAACGAATATTCCTATGAGGCAGCAGCGCTTTTCAATCCGAGCATCGTCCTGCATCCTGATTAGTCTGCTGTACCTGAAAACTCTCTCCGATTCATTCTTTCCCTGCGAGGCGTGGGCGAGGGGCATATCTCCTCCGTCACCTTTCGCACCGGGTTTTGCGCCGCGGACGGAACCATAGCAATCAATCCTCCGAGCCCCATGCCGCTCGTGCTGGAGACTGAAAACATCTCCGGCGAGGACGGGCCGGACGCGGGCATTCGGATCAAGTGCGATGGCAGCCACGATCTCTCGGAGATCGTGATCTTTCCGACAACCCCCAGCCAGCGTGGTGGCATCGAAGACCTTCGCTTGGTCCGCTTCCTGGACGACGATGGCCGAGCCACCTATTTCGGTACATATACGGCATTTAGCGGCCAGTCCGTCCGGCAGGAGTTGTTGTCCACGCCGGACTTCCGGACATTCGAACTCAGACCGCTGCGTGGGGATGCCACCGGTAGCAAGGGCATGGCGCTTTTCCCCCGACGCATTGCCGGGCACTTTGCCATGCTTGGGCGCGAGGATAACGAAAATATCTGGTTCCTGACGTCCGCGGACATTCACGACTGGAGTGGCGGAGCGAAAGCCATCGAACCTCGCTGGCCTTGGGAGTTTGTCCAGATCGGTAATTGCGGATCGCCGATCGAGATCGACGAAGGCTGGCTGGTCGTAACTCATGGAGTCGGCGCCGTTCGGAACTATTGCATCGGGGCGTGCCTGCTGGACCGTGACGATCCCTCGAAGCTGCTGGCGCGGACGAAGCTACCGCTTTTGCGGTCGGACATGGATGAGCGCGAAGGTTATGTGCCAAACGTAGCCTACAGCTGCGGCGCGATGGTACATAATCGGGTGCTGGTACTGCCTTATGCCATTGCTGACAGCTTCACCACTTTTGCCACTATTCCTCTCGAGCGTCTGCTGGCCGCCATGGATTAGTCACTGTTGCCGACCTGTCCTGCTCTCGAGTCCGAACCATAGTTACACATCGGCACAACAACGATGCCAGTGCGATAATTTATGGCCATCTCAGAGACGGACTTCGCACATTACGTATACAGCAAGGCGGAAGGTGACACCATTTCACGGGCAAGCTCCGGAAGGGGCGACAATCGACCGGGCATATGCTCGATCGAACGGGAAACCCAGACTTGAAGGAATGGATACTTGCGCAAGAAGACGGCAATGATCGCTTCGCTCGCAGCTCTCGGCTTCCTCGCCGTCAGTGCCGGACCGGTGCTGGCGGACGGGATGCCGCCGGGCATGCCCGATCTTGAGGAGACCCTCAAGGCCAGGCCGGCGCCTGCCCAGCCCGATCCTGCCCACATGCAGGGCATGGCTCACGGTAAGGAGCAGATGCACGGCCAGATGATGCAGGGCCATCGAATGGCGATGCGGGATTCGCAGGACCAGGACGGCGCCTCCGGCATGTCACACAGGTCGGACGGTGGTTGCTGACCCTGCCATCATTCCATCAGACGACAAGGTTGACGGACAAGATCATGGCCGCTTTCAACCGAAGCCTTGGTCCGCCGTTCCCACGGCGGGCCAATCGCTTTTCTGGCCGGTCTCAGGACGAGAAAACCAGGCCGGGTCACATTTTTGATCGATCCCGGATCATCATTTTACGCGCCTGCTCCAGCAGGCACACGGCCGATCGGATTTCGATTCGTAACTTACGTATACAGACAGCGTCTCGCTAGCAGCATTGAAGCTTCGGAATTGCCGGGATCGGAACGTCGATCGGGCAACAGGAAGAACACTCGGAGACCCTCAATGCGACAGACGACATTTCTCGCGGCGCCCGTCAGCCTCTTCGCGACGCTAACCTTCGCCGCCGGCACCGCTCTCGCCCAGTCGACGCCCGCGCCCGCGCAGGCTGCGCCGGCCCATGCCCACCAGCAGGGCATGGATCATGGCGGGCAGCAGATGCACGATCAGATGATGAAGGATCATCAGGCCGGCGCGCAGAAGCAGCAGGGGCAACCGGCCCAGCAGGATCAACAGGGCATGTCGGGGATGGCCGGCATGTCCGGCGGCTCGCCTGCATCGAACGGCTCGGGCATGGCCGGTAAGGCGAAGAGTGGCTGCTGCAAGATGCCGATGAAGAAGGCCAAGCCGGCGGCGAAGAAGAAGACCGCCAAGCCCATGGCCGACAAGCCGATGAGCGACATGTGAGGTTTCCAGCCCCGCGCGGCGGGCCAGTTCTTTGACGATGCCCAGCGTCGCCCCGTGCTCCCAGCTTTCAAAACCGGGTCCGAGCGTCTGACTTGACAGAGGAAACAGCGATGCGAAAACATCTTGGCGTCGGTGCTGCTGTTGGCTTTCTGCTCTTTGGCAGCACGCCGCTCCTCGCACAGGGTATCGGCCATAGCTTGTTCATGCGCGGCAAGATCGTCCGTATGGATGCGGGCGGCACAGTGGCCTGCCTGGGTAAGGCCGATGGCGCGCACATCGGGCAGATACTCGAAGTCTATCACGCAACGCCGCGCCACCGCCGTCTTGTCGGTCATGTCGAAGTCGACCAGATTTTCGACGACCATTATGCTCATTTCCGCGTGAGGGACGGGACGCTTCAGAAAGGCGATTGGGTGAGCCTAAAGCGCGTCCGGGCGTAACGCCAGAATTGGAATGCCAAGCGCCGCCCTCGCCAAAAGAAGACTCGGCCGAGTAACGCCTGTCTCGGCATAATTCCGATCAGGCGTGCGCGAATACGTTCAGGAGTCGATGAATAGTCATCGGCTCTGTTGGCGTGTCTGACCCTCAAGCCCGCGACCCCGATACCAGACTACCTTCTGCGGAACTTACTTATAGGCCACCCGGGCAAAGAGATTACTCCGTCAGGCCATCGATAGAGATGGAGTCAGGTTATGTTCGAGAAGGCGATCGGGACCATTAACGCGGCGGCCTCCTTCCGACACCGCTATGATAATTTCATCGGAGGCCGCTGGAGCGCTCCTGCGGGCGGCGAGTATTTCGCCGACACGAGCCCGATCAATGGCGCCCAGATCGCAGAGTTCGCGCTGTCGACGCCGGAAGATGTCGAGCGCGCGCTCGATGCGGCGCACGCCGCCAAGGATCAATGGGCAAGGATCGCGCCCGCCGAACGCGCCAGGATTCTCAATCGCGTCGCCGACCGGCTCGAAGACAATCTGGAGTTGCTGGCACTTGCCGAGACGATCGACAATGGCAAGCCGATCCGCGAGACGCGCGCTGCCGACGTGCCGCTCGCGATCGACCATTTCCGCTACTTCGCCGGCTGCATCCGGGCGGAGGAAGGCGGCATCTCGACGATCGATGCGGACACCATCGCCTATCATTTCCGCGAGCCGCTCGGCGTCGTCGGCCAGATCATCCCGTGGAACTTCCCGCTGCTGATGGCGGCGTGGAAGATCGCCCCGGCGCTGGCGGCGGGCAACTGCACCGTCATCAAACCCGCATCCCAGACGCCGCTCACCTTGCTGATGTTCGCCGAGCTCACCGCCGACATCCTGCCGCCCGGCGTGCTCAATGTCGTTACCGGCCCGGGACGGACCGTTGGCCAGGTGATCGCCGCCAATCCGCGCATCGCCAAGGTCTCGTTCACCGGCGAGACCGTCACCGGCAAGCAGATCATGCACGCCGCAGCGGACCATCTGATCCCCCAGACGATGGAGCTTGGCGGCAAGTCGCCCAACATCTTCATGGCGGACGTGCTCGACGAGGACGATGCCTTCTTCGACAAGGCGCTCGAAGGCTTTACTTTGTTCGCCTTCAACAAGGGCGAGGTCTGTACCTGCCCGTCGCGCGCCCTGATCCATGAGTCGATCTTCGACCGCTTCATCGAGCGCGCCGTGGCGCGCGTCGCCGCGATCCGCCAGGGCGATCCGCTCGACCCGTCGGTCCAGGTCGGCGCGCAGGCGTCGGAGGACCAGCTCCACAAGATCCTGGGCTATATCGATATCGGCAAGGCCGAGGGCGCGCAGTGTCTGGTCGGTGGCGCCAGGGCGCTGCCGGGCGGTGCGCTCGACCAGGGCTATTTCGTGCAGCCGACCGTGTTCGTGGGTCAGAACCACATGCGCATCTTCCAGGAGGAGATCTTCGGTCCCGTCCTGTCGGTCACCACGTTCAAGACGGTCGAGGAGGCGATCGCACTTGCCAATGACACCGCCTACGGTCTTGGCGCGGGCGTCTGGACCCGGAGCGGCAACACCGCCTACCGGCTCGGCCGCGCGATCGAGGCCGGGCGGGTCTGGACCAACTGCTATCATCAGTACCCCGCCCATGCCGCCTTCGGCGGATACAAGGCATCGGGCTTCGGGCGTGAAAACCACCGGATGATGCTCGATCATTATCAGCAGACCAAGAATCTGCTCGTCTCCTATGACGAGCACGCGCTCGGCCTATTCTGACCCCCCGCTTAAAAGGAGAAACGGACATGGCGAAAACCATGAAGGCGGCGGTCGTCCGCGAATTTGGCAAGCCCCTGGTCATCGAGGACGCGCCGATCCCGACGGTCGGCCCCGGGCAGGTCCTGGTCAAGATTGCGGCAACCGGCGTGTGCCATACCGACCTGCACGCGGCAGAAGGGGACTGGCCGGTCAAGCCCAACCCGCCCTTCATTCCTGGCCATGAGGGCGTCGGGCATGTCGCCGCCGTTGGTGCCGGCGTCACCCATGTGAAGGAAGGCGACCGGGTCGGTGTGCCCTGGCTCTACACCGCCTGCGGGCACTGCGTGCATTGCCTGGGTGGCTGGGAGACGCTTTGCCACGAACAGCAGAACACCGGCTATTCGGTCAATGGCAGCTTTGCCGAATATGTCCTCGCCGATCCCAACTATGTTGGTCACCTTCCCGACAATGTCGACTTCCTCGACATTGCGCCGATCCTCTGCGCGGGCGTCACCGTCTACAAGGGATTGAAGGCCACCGAGGCCAGACCCGGCGAGTGGGTGGTCGTCTCCGGCATTGGCGGGCTCGGCCACATGGCGGTGCAATATGCCCGAGCCATGGGTCTCAATGTGGCCGCGGTCGACATCGACGATAGCAAGCTCGACCTCGCTACACGCCTTGGCGCCACACTGACGGTCAACGCGCGCAACGAGGACCCTTCGGCAGCGCTCAAGAAAGCCATTGGCGGCGCGCACGGGGCGCTGGTGACCGCCGTTTCGCCCAAGGCGTTCCAGCAGGCGCTCGGCATGGTCCGGCGCGGCGGCACGGTCGCGCTCAACGGCCTGCCGCCGGGCGACTTCCCGTTGTCGATCTTCGACACCGTGCTGAACGGCATTACCGTGCGCGGCTCGATCGTCGGCACGCGGCTCGATCTGCTCGAGGCACTGGCGTTCGCCGGCGAGGGCAAGGTCAAGGCCACGGTCCATGCAGACAAGCTGGAGAACATCAACGACGTCTTCTCCCGCATGCATCATGGCGACATCGAGGGCCGGATCGTCCTCGACCTCGCCTGAAGCCGACTTCGCGAAAGTACAGTTCATGTCTCCCTTACATATCCGGCCGATCGCGCGGCGCCGTTTCGTCCAGGGGCTGGCGATCGGCGGCGCGGTCGCCGGTTTCGCCCCGGCGCTTCTCGCGCGATCCGCACCAACCTTGCCCGCTGAGCTGAGCGGGACCGAGTTCGACCTCGAGATCGCCGAGCTGCCGGTCAACTTCACCGGCAAACGCCGTATCGCGACCGCCGTGAACGGCAGCGTGCCCGCGCCGGTCCTGCGCCTGCGCGAAGGCGACACGGTCACGCTGCGCGTACGCAACGGCCTCAAGGAGATGTCGAGCATCCATTGGCACGGCATCATCGTGCCGGTGGAGATGGACGGCGTGCCCGGCATCAGCTTTGCCGGCATCGCGCCGGGCGAGACCTTCACCTATCGCTTCGAGGTCCGCCAGAGCGGAACCTACTGGTATCACGCTCACACGCTCGCCGAGCAGACGGGACTCTATGGAGCGATCATCGTGGAGCCAAAACAGGTGCCGACGGCGCGGGCGCCCGATCGCGACTATTGCATCGTGCTCAGCGACTGGTCGGACGAGCCGCCGCTGCAGATCTTCCTCAATCTCAAGAAGCAGAGCAGCTACTATAATTTTGCGCAGCCGACCGCCGGCGATTTCCTCAAGGATGTCGGCACCATGGGCTTGGGCAAGGCGCTCGAGCGGCGGCGGATGTGGAACAGCTCGCGGATGAACCCGACCGACTACAGCGATGTCTCTGCCGCGACCTACACCTATCTGATGAACGGCGCGCCGCCCGCCGGCAACTGGACCGGTATCGCCGCGCCCGGCGAGCGCGTGCGCCTGCGCTTCGTCGGCGCGGGGACGGCGACGTTCTTCGACGTGCGGATCCCCGGGGTCGAGCTGACGGTCGTATCGACCGACGGGCAGCCGGTCGAGCCGGTCACGGTCGAGGAATTCCGGATCGGCCCGGGCGAGACCTACGACGTCGAGTTCACCATGCCCGAGGGCGGCGCCCGCACCATCTTCGCGCAGGCGATCGATCGGAGCGGCTATGCGCGTGGCACGATCGCACCGGCCCCGGGCATGGCGGCAGCCGTGCCGCCGCTCGATGCCCGGACCTGGCTCGAGCCGGTCGACATGATGGGCGCGATGGCGACGATGGGCGCAATGGGAGGCGACGCGCATGCCGGGCACGGCATGACCGAGATGCCGGCCAGGGCACGGCACGCCCGCACCGAATATGGCGCCAATACCGACATGCGCGTCGACTATCCGCGCACCAATCTCGACGATCCCGGCGCCGGGCTGCGCGGGCGCGGCTGGCGCGTGCTGACGCTGGCCGATCTGCGCACGCCGGGCGGCGATCCCGACCCGCGCGAGCCCGAGCGCGACATCGAGCTGCATCTGACGGGCAATATGGAACGGTTCATCTGGTCGCTCGACGGCATCAAGCTCAACGATTCCAGGCCGCTTCATTTCAAGCCAAACGAGCGGCTGCGCGTCACCTTCGTCAACGACACGATGATGGCGCATCCGATGCATCTGCACGGCATGTGGAGCGATGTCGAAGGCCCGGACGGCGCCTTCCAGGTCCGCAAGCATACGGTCGTGGTCCAGCCCGCCCAGCGGGTGAGCTTCCGCGTCACCGCCGACGCCATGGGCCGATGGGCCTTCCACTGCCATCTGCTCTATCACATGGCGGCCGGCATGTTCCGGGAGGTGGTGGTCGCATGATCCGGATTTTCCCCTCGCGCGGCATCGCTCTTGGCGCTGCCCTCTTCCTGGCGCCGGCGATCACGGCTCCCGCCCTCGCGCAGGAGGCCTCGCCCCCGTCGCCCGCCGCCACCCCTGCCCAAACGGCCACTCCCGCTCAGCACACCCCTTCCGCGCAAGGCTCTCAGGACCATGCGGGCATGGACATGCCGGGCATGGATATGACCGACACGAAGGCGTCCGGTAACGGCGCCACGATGGACATGGGCTCGATGCAGGGCGGCCAGGCCCCGCCGGACGCGCGCAACTCGGACGATTATGCCGACGGCTACCGCAACTCGACGCTGCCGGGCTATGAGATGGCCGACAAGCTCTCAATCCCCAAGATACTTGTCGATGAGCTTGAGTTCACCAGCGGCAACGAGGGTCAGGGCGTGGGCTGGACCGTGCTCGTCACCAAGGGTCAGGACAATGACAAGCTCTGGCTGCGCAGCCAGGGGCTCAAGAACTCCCGCGACCAACGTCTCGATCCGGAGAGCAGCGTCGAGGCGCTGTGGTGGCACAGCAAGAACCCGTTCTGGGGCACGCTGCTCGGGGTCAGGCAGGATCTCGGCAAGGGAGCGACCACCTGGCTGGCCGCCGGCGTCGAGGGACTGGCGCCCTATTGGTTCGACGTCCAGCTCACCGGCTATGTAGGAACCGATGGGCGTCTCGCGGCGCGCGCCAAGGCGTCCTATGAGGTCTTGTTCACCAATCGGTTGATCCTTACGCCGCAGGTGGAGACCAATATCTATTCGAAGCGGTCGAGCGATCGGCAGCTCGGCAGCGGCTTCAGCAATGTCGAGCTGAGCGGACGGTTGCGCTACGAGGTGTCGCGCAAGTTCGCGCCCTATATCGGCTTCGTCTGGGAGCGCGCATTTGACGGCACGGCCGATTTCCGTCGCCTGCGCGGGGAAGGGCCTTCCGAACACAGGCTGGTGATCGGCTTGCGCGCCTGGTGGTGATCCGCGGATGGCCACTCGAGGGGTCGACCGCGAACGCGCCGCGTGACAAGGCTGGATCGCAAGCCAACGGTCGCTGGCCGGCCTCCTTTTTCGTCTTGTTGCTCGCGGCGGCTGCGGCGTCGGCGGGACAGACGGCCATTCTCGCCTTCCTTCCGGCACTGGTCGACCCGGCTCGTGGCGCGCTATCGTCAAGCGCTCATGATTTTCATGTCGCGAGCCTGACCGCGGTCCATCCCCTGGCAGCCTTGCTGGCGGCGCCGCTCTGGGGCTGGATCGCGGACCGGGTCGACTATCGGGCGATGTTGCGCGCAGCGCTGGTCATCCTCGCCCTGGTGACCGCGCCGATCGGCCTCGTCGGGCTGCCTGAGCTTTATGCATTGCGCCTGGTGGCGGGGATGGCGTCGGCCGCCATCATACCGTTGGGCTTGCTCTGCGCGAGCTTTGCCGCAAACGAGCGCGCGGACCAGGCGCGGCGCTTCACCTGGCTGACCGCCTTCTTGTTTCTGGGCGATCTCGCCGGTCCGCTGGTGGCGGAGGTCTCGGCCGCGATCCTGCCCCGCGCTCCCCTCATGATCCTCGCTTTCGGCATCGGTGCCGTCGGGGCGGCGCTTTGCGCCGTGCGTCTGCCGCGCTGGTGTGCACCTTGCATCGATGGCGGAGACCTGCCCGCGCCGACGCTCGGCGCGACGCTGATCCTGCTTTTCGTCACGATCGTCGCGGGCGGCGGGCTGGCGGCGATGCATGTCAATCTCCTGGTGACGCGGAGCGTCATTTCGCTGAGCCGCGAAGAGATCGCCTGGATGCTCAGTCTCTGCGGATTGGGCATGCTGGCAGCACAGATCTTCCATGCGAGGCTCGATTGGCTGGTGACCATGCCGAGGCGGCTTGCGGGGCTGACGCTCGGCCTGCTGGCTGCGGCGCTCTTCCTGTTCCCTGTCGCCGCGAGCATGGCCGAACTCAGTGGGATCATCGTTGCTGCCGGCTGGAGCTCGGCAACCCTTCGATTGGTCACCAGCTTCTGGATCAGCGGTGCGGCAGCCCCTTCGGGTCTGAAGCTCGGTCTCCAGCATTCCGCCGCCAGCATCGGGCAGGCGCTCGCGCCGCTGGCGATCGCCGTCGTCGCTCCCGGGGCGCAGCACTTAGTCTTGTGGGGGATTGGTGGTCTGTCGCTGGCGCTGCTTGTGTCCTTGCCGCTCGCCTGGAGGCCGCGCGCCATCGTGAAATCTTCAGCGTGATGAGGGGTAGGGGGCATCAATGCGTATAGATCATTAGGAACCCTATCGCATGCTTCCGGGAGCCGTTCATGAAGACCCGTCTTTCTGCCGCCTTGCTGTTCCTCGCCCTGCCCGGCGCAGCGCTTGCGGCGAATGATGTCGTCGTCCACCGGGACCCGGGTTGTGGATGCTGTGAGAAGTGGGCCCAGGCGCTTCGCGCGAAGCTGGGCCGCACGGTCGTCATGCGCGACGATGCGTCGCGCGGGGCGCTTCAGCGGAGGGCCGGCATGCCGGGCACGCTGGCATCCTGCCACAGCGCGATGGTTGATGGCTATCTGATCGAGGGCCATGTCCCGGTCGCCGATATCAAGCGCCTGCTGGCAACCCGTCCCGTAGGCGTCAGAGGCATTGCGGTGGCGGGGATGCCGATCGGCTCGGAGGGCATGGAAGTGGCAGGCGCCGCCCGCCAACCCTATGCGGTGGTGTCGTTCGGCAGTTCGGGCCAGAAGGTCTTCGCGCGGCATTGATCACGCACGCCTCGGCTCTCGCTGGTGATTTCCTGTTTGAATGACTGGGACTTGCTCGCCCCCACCTGTATAGTCATTTGATGCATGCTCCCGCTCGCCCCCATAGCCGCGCATCCGCTCCCCGGACGAAAGCTGCTTCTGTGGGCGAACCCGCGGTCGACGCTGCCGGTGCGGAGAAGCAACCTCGCTATGTGGCGATCAAAGACAGCATTTTCGAGGACATCCGGGAAGGTCGCCTGAAGCCCGGCGACCAGACGCCGTCAGAGGCCGAGCTCGTCGAGACGTTCAAAGTCTCGCGCATGACCGCAAACCGGGCGTTGCGGGAACTGCAATCGGCCGGTGTCGTGGTACGGCGGGCGGGGCGGGGCAGCTTTGTCGCCGAGCCCCGGCCGATCGGGCAGCTGATCGAGATCCGCAACATCGCGGAGGAGGTGCGCGGCAGGGGCCACGCCTATCGCGCGCGCGTCATTTATAATATCGAGATACGGGCTGATGCGGAAAGGGCAGCTCTGCTGGAAGTCGGCTTGGGCACGCGCCTCTTCCATTCGCTTATCGTCCATCACGAGACCGAATTCCCAATTCAGGTCGAGGAGCGCTTTGTGCTGGCATCTGCTGCGCCACGCTACGGAGAGAGGGATTTCAGCGCCTCGACGCCGAATGAATATCTGACACGTGTTGCCCCGCTCGAGCGAGTAGAGCACCGGGTGTGCGCGGCGATGCCGGATACAGCCATGCGAACAATGCTGGGCCTCGCTGAAGGAGAACCAGTGCTAATGATGACGCGCAGAACCTGGAGTCGCGGACGTCTCGTATCGCACGCTTGGCTCACGCACCCGGGCAATCGGTTCGAGCTATCGGCGGCTTTTTCTGTTGGGACCTAGCGATCAGCCCGCGCCCAACTTGACGGCCGATTTGCGCCTGCGCCGCAACCATCGCACGTCGGCGCGACTGAAGCTCTTAAACAGCAGGTAGAAGCCCGTCCCCGACAGCCACAAAGTACCGAACGCAACGAAGACGATCAGCGGGTGATTGAAGCTGGTGCGGTTCACATAGTCCATATTGTGGAGCATCCAGAAGAAATCCCAGGTGCGCCATGTGTCGCCGCGCATGACCAGGAATCGGCCGGTGTCGGCGGAGATGTAGGCGCTGCTGTTCTCTGCGTCCGCGAAATCCAGTCGCCACATGGTGCCTTCGTGCTCGCGCGCTTCCACATTCGGTTCGGCGAGCAACGTTGCCTTGCGGATCGGTGCTTCATTCACCATCGTCGCGACGTCGCGCGCGACCTGCTCGTCGACCCGAACCGGGGCGCCGCTCGTCGCGTCGATTAGCCGCGTGCCCGTGGTGGATCGAAGCTCGTAGACGGGGCGTGTGGCAAGGGACCGCAAGGCGATGCCGAGCACGGGACCATCAAGAGCGAGCTTTGCCGGCGCAATATAGTCACCGGCAGGTAGGGCGTGCTGATGGCTGGCCTGCGCACTGTGTCCGCCGACCTTCTCCTGATCGAGCAAGGCCATCATCGAGCCGCTCAGAGCCCAAAGGAGAAACTGCACGCCCAGGATCAGGCCGACCCATTTGTGGATGCGCCGAAAAAAGAGCGGGGTGAACCGGATTTTCTTCATGCCTTCTTCTTCCTGCGCCGCGGGAACGACCAAAGCAGCAGCCAAGCCCCGGCCAGCGCCATGGCAAGGGCACTCCAGGTCGCCACGCGCAGCAGCGGATTGTTGACGTCGGAGCGATCGTCATAGTCCATGATGTGCAGCATCCACGCGAAATCGAACACGCGCCACAGCGCATGGCGGCGCGAGATCAGCTCGCCGGTCTGCGGAGAGAGATACAGGGTTGGCCGGTTCCAGGCATCGAATTCGACCTGCCAATAGGGAGGCTTGCGCGCCTGCATTTCCAGTGGCGCCGTCGTCAGCAGCCGGGCTGCGACGATGTCCCCGGTGCCGCTGTAGATGCGCCGAGCGGCGGCGCGGATTTGTGCCTCGCTCAAATCGGGGATGGGCTGTCCCGAACCTGCATCGAAGAGTCTTGGACCACCCGGGGTTTGCGCGCGCCAGACGGGCTGATCCATGAACCGTTGCAGGCGGATCTCGGACGCGTCGGGAGCCGATTGAACAATCCGCGCCGGCGGGACGAAGCTCGCAAGGTCGATGGGGGCGACGACCGGTGGGCGGACCAGATCGTCGCCATGGATGATGTCGATATGGACGGCCACCATATAGAAGCCGGTCAGCGTCCAGAGCAGAACCTGGACGCCGACGATCAGGGCCAGCCACTTGTGCGTCCGGCGGATGACCAAAGGCCAGCGAATTGCCATGTGCTGCCCTTCAGAACGCGGTTCGGAAGCCGGCGTAGAAGCGCCGTCCGAGTAGATCATAGGTCATCGTGTCGGTGTTGGCATCGGTGAAGCTCTGGATATAGGGCGCCTTGCGGTCGAACAGATTATCGGCCCCGATCTGGAAACGTGTCTTCTCGTCGATCGCGAAGGCAAGCTGAAGATTGTGGTAGAAGACGTTCGGCGTGCGGTAGCCGATGTCGCCGGCCGATGCGTTGAAGTCGGTCGCCTTGCCGATCCATTGTGTCGACCAGGTCGCGCTGATGCCGTCCTTTTCCGCCGTCAGCACGCCATAACCACGCCATTTCGGATAGCCGCCATTGCCGCCCCCGATAAACCCGTCGAAATAGATCGGCGCGCCGCCGGGGAAGGGGTTTACGACATATTTGTTGAGATAGGTCATGTTGAGATCCAAGGAGATCTTCACCTCGCCCACCGCACCACTGTACACCAGACCCAGATCGAGACCATTCATCTCCTCGCGGCCGGTGTTGATGGGCTGGGCGGAGAGGTAAGTGACCTCGCCGGTCAGCGCGCTGCGCGTAAAGTCGCTGCAGAACGGGTGCGACAGGTTCTGGCTCGCATAGCAGACTGCGAGCTTGGTCGAGCCGGGAATGGCCCGGATCGCGTCCTTGATCTTGATGTCGAACCAGTCTGCCGTCAGCGACAACCCTGGGATGATGCCGCGCGGCGATATCACCGTACCAACGGTCCAGGTCGTGGAGCTTTCGGGCCGAAGGCTCTGGTTACCGCCCACTGTGGTGAGGATCGTGGTGCCGAGCTGCGTATAGTTGGCCGGCACACCGGACGCCTGACAATTGGCGATCAAGGTCACGTTGCCGCTGGAGGTGTAGCGCGAGCAGGGATCGGTCGTGGTCAGATTGCCTTCCGAGACGCCGCCGAAAAGCTCCGGCACGTTGGGAATGCGAAAGCCCGTCCCATAAGTGCCGCGCAGACGGATGCTGTCATTGACTACCCAGTCGGCACTGAGCTTGTAATTCCAGTCGCTCCCGAAGAGATTATAGTTTGAGTAGCGGACTGCGCCATCGAGCGTGAGCGCCTTGGCGAAAGCTGTGTTGGCAAGCACCGGCACCGATAGCTCGAGATAGGCTTCCTTGGCGGTGCTCGAGCCCGAAATAGGATCCTGCTGATTGACGTTCGCCACGCCGAGCACCGTCAACGGGTCGGGATCGCGCCAGCCTTTTTCGCGCCGATAGACCACGCCGGTGGCGAAGGACACCGCGCCGGCTGGAAGGGAGAAGAGATCGCCGTTGAGGTCAGCCGTGACCGTGCCGAGTTCGTTGCCTCCGCGATCGCGCGAGGTGAACAGAATATAATCCAGAACCTGAGGTGTCAGGTCTCCGAACCCAAGATAGTCACCGCAGGGGATGGCCGCGCCCGCCGTGCTGGAGCATTTGCTCCTGTCGAGCGTGTTCGCGACGCGCTCGAGATTGGCGATGTTGGTCGAGCCGTCGACGGCCGTGTTACGCCCGAAGCTGCCCGCGACTTCCCAGGCCCAGTCGTTCGCCAGCTTGCCGCGCAGCCCGAAGGTGCCTTGCCAGGTATCGGTCTCCTGGAAGAAGTGGCGCGCGCCGGGTTCGGCGAGGCGGCGCTGGGCCAGGACCAGGTTCTGGCCGGTCGGATTGGTCGGATTGCTGGCTGGTATCGAGAGATTGCGCAGCGTGCCGGGTGTCGCGATCTGATTCGACTTGCGGAACGTATAGAGGAACTCGCCGAACGCCTGGATACCGTCGGTCAGCGCATAGTCCGCGAAGAAGGCCGTGCTGACGCGCTCGACTGGGCTGACCGCATTGAGAAACGGGTTCGAGTTGAAGTTGTGCTTGGCGGGACTGTAAGGCTCGTAGAAGTTCCCGTTCCCTCCGGGTACCTGGTTGAAGTTGATCTGTTGGCCGTTGGGCAGCACCGCGCGTCCGCCGATCGTCGAGGCGCTGTTGACGCAGCTCAGCGAGCCCGGCGTCGTTTCAGCGAGCGAGCAGGGCGCACGCGAGGCCATGTTGACGGCGCTGGTCTTCTGGTAGGTGACTGCTGCCATGAACCCGCCACGATCGTTGCGAATGCCCCAAAGTAGGTCCGCGGTGAGATCGGAGCCGTCGCCGCGCTCGGTAATGCCTTGTCGGACGCTGAGACCCAGGCCTTCATAATCGGTGCGCGTGACAAGGTTGACCACGCCGGCCATGGCATCGGCCCCGTAGATAGCGGACGCGCCATCCTTGAGGACATCGGTGCGTGCCAGCGCCACGACCGGGATCATGTTGAGATCGGGTGAGGAATTGGCGCCGGTGCCGCCCGCGACGAGGCGTCGGCCGTTGAGGAGCACGAGTGTGCGCTTGATGCCGAGGCCGCGCAGATTGACCTGAGCAGTGCCATAACCGTTGTTGGTCCAGTAGGCCGATGTCTGGTTGCCCGCGAAGCCGGCATTGGCCGGCAAACGCTGCAAGGCGGTTTCGATATTGACGATGCCGGTATTTTGGATCTGCTCGGCGGTGACCACGGTGGCCGGTCCAACCCCGGCCAGATCCTGCCGACGGATTCGTGAGCCGGTAACGACGATGTCGCTGTCATCCCCCAGGACTTGTGCTTTTGGCTGCGGTGTCGGATCGGCCTGAGCGAGAGCCGGCGCGGCGTAGCCCGCGACGATGGCGGCGCTGCCGAGCAGGGCCATCCTGATGGTCATGTGCAATCCCCCTGACGTTTTAGAACAGCCACAGACAACATCAGTTGTATATACAGGTCAACAGTATTTTTCCTGTTTTTCCAATACCTTATTCTCGTGAAATTTAGATATAGATATAGCTATAATACGCACGCCAGACGTCGAACCCTCATGACTGAAGAGATATTTTTGCGAGCAATCATTTGCAAAGCTGCTGAGATAGGAGATAGAATATCATATCGTAATACAGCCTCGCACGCTTCGATTTGATGATCGGGACATTTGGCCGGCAAGAATGCGAAGCGGCATGATCACATGTTATTGGTGTCGGCGTGATATACCTAGGTATAGCGCTAGAGATGCTCCGGGAACATTAGTCCTTTGCTGAGCTTGCACGCGCCAGGGAAAGTAATACCGATGCGGACCGCATTTGATCCTCGTTTCCTGGATGTGTCGCGCCTTCTTCCGGATTGAGCCGCAGGTTCGCCTTTTGAGGCAGATGAAACGACTCCTGACGAAACGTCGTGCGACGAGTCCGGCGACCTGAGATCGTCGCGCAGCCACTGGGTCACTTGGCGATGATCCAATCCGGTTCGGCAGTGGCGGCGCAGTCCTCGAACGTCGATCGCATCCGCGGAGCCGACGGGCCGGCTTGTGCATGAGCCGCCCTGATTTTGCCGCTGGGCAGTACGGCAGGTTGCGAAAAATGCTTGCTGTGTCCCGGTCGGCGCGCGGGCGTGCAGCTCGCGCCTCGCACGATCACACGCGCAGCAGTCGCCCCACCGCCCGCATGATCGTCGCCCGGCGCGCCGCGTGCTCGGCAGCGTCGCGTGCAGCTCCGGTCATGCACCAGAGCTGGGTGAGGGCGGCGACAAGCCGGACGACATCCAGGGGCGTGAAGTCGGCGACGATCCGCCCCTCGGCCTGCGCCGCTGCGATCCCGTCCAGCTTCTCCCCGAGAAGGACCTCGCCGGCCGGGAGCATCAGAACATCCTGGCCACGCTCCAAATGATGCCAGGTCAGCAGCCTCCACAGGCGCGGGCGTTCGACCAGCAAGTCATAGGTGCGCCCCGCATAACCCTCAAGATCATTGGGATCGAAGCGATCGGCCTGCGCCGCGTCCATCACTTCCTGCGTCAGCGCGGCATCGAAGAGCGCCTCCTTGTCCCCGAAATAGGTGTAGAGCATCGGCTTGCTGATACCCGCCGCCTGCGCAATCCGGTCGATCCGCGCGCCCGCCAGCCCATGGGACGCGAACTCCTCGGTCGCTGCAGCCAGGAGCGTCTCGCGGCTCTGTGCGGCATTCCGCCGGGTTCGTTGCTTCATCACACCTCCAAGCATTGACGCATTCCAGGTTTCAAGTTACCTACCAGTTGGTAATATATGGAGTAACATATGTCCAATCACTGGTTTCTCACGGGCGCGTCCAGCGGTATCGGCCGCCATCTGGCCGAACTGATCCTGGCCGCTGGCGACGACCTTACCGCGACGGCCCGCAAGCCCGAAAGCCTCGATGATCTCGCGGCGAAATATCCGAGCCAGCTGCGCGTCGAAGCGCTCGACGTCACGGTCAAGGACGATATTGCTGCGGTCGTGGCCCGGGCGCAGGCGCGTCGACCCGTCGATATTCTGGTCAACAACGCCGGCGGCGGCGTGATCGGCGCCACCGAAGAGATGTCGGACGCCGAGGTCGAAGGCCAGATCGCGCTCAATCTCATGGCGCCCATCCACATCACCCGCGCCTTTGTCCCCGCCATGCGGCTGCGCGGGAGCGGCCGGATCATCCAGATCTCCAGCGCTAGTGGTCAGGGCTCGCTTCCGACGAGCAGTCTCTATCATGTGGCCAAATGGGGCCTGGAGGGCTTCAGCGAATGCCTCCGCCAGGAGCTTGAACCCTTCAACCTGTTCGTGACACTGATCGAGCCGGGCGGGGCGCGCACCAGCTTCAGCCACAATCTGCAATTCGCCAGCGAGATCGCCGCGTATCGCGATACGCCCGCCGGCCATATCCGCAAGATGTTCGAGACCGCCGGAAACGAGCTCTACACGCTCGACCCGCAAAAGATCGCGCAAGCGATCGTTGATGTCGCAACCAGCGACCATCCGCCGCTGCGCGTGACTCTGGGGGGTGACGCTTTCGGCGTTGTCCAGGCGGCGCTGCAATCGCGGCTCGCCTTTCTGCAGTCCCAGGAAGCGCTCGCGCGCTCGGTCGCTTTCGACAGTTGAGCTTTTCCGTCTTCCAGCTTTCGTCTCCGCGCGGTGCGACGCGCCTCACCGGGGCCCGGCAACCCTGTCGTCAGCGCCGTTATCCGATACTTAGGTATAGTCATCCGACACGATTGCAGAGGCGCCACACGGGCAATCGCTTGGTACCATCGCAAGAGAGGAAAACCCTCGCGGTCGCCAATCAAGGGTGCGCAGACCTTCGCAGTCGCGTGCCCTTGATGTGGCAGCGCGCCGCCCAGCCACGCGCGTCATGAACGGGAGCGGCCTTCTGCGAAACCCAACGCTCCGCCGCATTTTCTATAAGCTCTCGCTCGAATTGCTGCGCGCCGCCTTCTTCTTCCTGCGATTGGGCTTGAAGAATGACGAGTGTTTGTGCGCGCGTCTCAATAGGCGAGGCACACGGCTTCCGGTCGCCGCCGCCGTTCTTTGTCACAATGGCAAACGGCTACGGCCGGCGACCCTGATCGATCCGGCGTGCGAGCACGTCGGCAAGGATGACTTCGTGTGGATCAAAATGTCCCAGCCCAGCGAAACAGAACTTGCCGACATCGCCGGGAATTACGGCCTTCATCCGCTTGCCATGGAAGGTGCCGACAACGGCCACCAGATTTCGAAGCTCGACGATCACATGCTCAGGGTTGAGAGCGCCATCACCGGCATCCGCGACATCCTGATCTCGGTGTTCGAGGCGAGTCACCTGCTCGAACAGCAGCGCCAAGGTGCGATCACCCGTTAGCTTGCCGCCCGGGATGCGATCCTCGCGGTGCCTACCGCGATTGCCGGAATCTACGGCATGAATTTCGAGAATATGCCCGAACTGAAGACGCAATGGGGATATTTCGTCATCCTCGGCGTCATCGCTGCGGTCTGCATTGGGCTCTACATCCGGTTCAAACGTAGCCACTGGCTTTGACGGCGCAGATTGGCTTTCCACATCGCGCCGGGCTGAGGCTGCCGGGGGCCGGCCGCCATAACTCAATGCTTTCGCAGAACCTCGGCGCGGTGCCGGTCCAACGCATCGAGCAAAGCCCTGCCGATCAAAGGCTTTGCGAGAACGTGATCGAAGCCCGCCTCGGCGGCCCGCCAGGCCAGCAGCGTGTCGTGAAAGCCTGAGATCATGATGGCGCGTCCCGACCATCCGATCTCGCGAAGGTGACGCAGCATCGCGAATCCGTCGATGTCGGGCATGCGATAGTCGAGGATGACGCAGTCTGCCTCCTTCGCGCGGGGGTCGGCCAACAGCGCGTGGCCGGTCGTATATCCCCACACGGCATAGCCGCGCGATCTCAGCAGCAGCTGGAGGCCACGCCGCACGCCGGGATCGTCGTCGGAGACGAGGATGGTGTATCTGCCATCATGCTGAGTGGAACGGACCGATGGCATTGCGAGAAGCGGACACCCGTGTGACGATTGCACCATCGATCGCATATCGCGCCTCGTCCCGTCGCTACGTAGAGGTCGCAGTCACTTCGGCTTGCGGCCCATGCCCGCGGCAAAGGCGATCCGCAGGGCTTCGGACAAATTGCGGACCTCGAGCTTGGCCATCAGGCTCGCGCGATGGACCTCGACCGTTCGCGATGAACAGCCCAGGTCATAGGCGATCGTCTTATTGGGCAGGCCGTTCGCCAGCCCTTCCAGCACTTCACGCTCCCGGGGCGTCAGTGCAGCGACCCGCACGCCGGCTTCAGAGGTTTCCAGAGTGCGAAAGTCGACATCGTCGAGACGCGCGAACGCGCGGCTGACGGCGCCGAGCAGGGCGGCTTTCTCGAAGGGCTTCTCGAGAAAGTCGACCGCGCCGCCTTTCATGGCCTGCACCGCAACCGACACGTCGCCATGGCCGGTCAGGACGATGACCGGCATATTGACCCCGCGTGCTGCCATGGCGGCCTGAACCTCGAGACCGTCCATCTCGGGCATGCGCACGTCGAGGATGACGCAGCCGACGGCCGCCGACTTCGCCTCCTTGAGAAACTCCACGCCCGAGGCATAGGTCACGACGTCGTAGCCCGCGGTCTTGAGCGCAAAGCTCGCCGCCTTGCGGATGCTCTCCTCGTCGTCGACCAGATGGATGACGCGTCTATCCCCCATGTTCCTCCTCCGCCCGCGCATGGATCAAGGTAAAATGAAAGCGCGCGCCGCCGCGGACGGGGCGCTCCATCCAGATACGGCCCCCATGCGCTTCGATGATGGTCCGGCAGATCGAAAGGCCGAGGCCCATGCCGTCGGCCTTTGTCGACTTGAACGCCGTGAAGAGCTGCTCCCGGACCTCGTCGGCGATGCCGGGGCCGGTATCCGCCACGGTCACCTCGATCAGCCCGTCAGGGCGCAACCTGGTCGCCACCTTGAGGTCGCGAACCGGACACTCCGCCATCGCCTCGATGGCATTGCGCATCAGGTTGACCAGCACCTGCTGGATCTGCACCCTGTCGACGAGGACCGGCGTCGCGGCGGGATCGACTGCAAAGAAGCTGCGGATGCCGCGCTCGCGGGCGTCGACCAGCGCGAGCTGGCTCGCCTCGGCGATGACCCGCGGCAGCTCGTGGAGGCTCTTGTCGACCTCGCCGCGGGCGACGAAATCGCGCAGGCGCCGGACGATATGGCCGGCCCGCAGCGTTTCCTGTGCCGCATCATCCATCACCGACCGTAGCGACACGAAGGGTTCGTCGTCCCGCTCGTCGAGCATGTCGCGGATCGTCTCGAGATAGAGCGCGACCGCGGCAAGCGGCTGGTTGAGCTCATGCGCGAGGGTCGAGGCCATCGTGCCCATCGCGCTCAGCCGGGAGACATGGACCAGCTCTGCCTGCAGTTCCTTGAGCCTGAGCTCATCCTGCTCCTTGGCGGTGAGATCCCGGATGAAGCCGGTGAACAACCGCTGCCCGTCTTCACCGGCCTCGCCAACCGACAGCTGCATCGGGAAGGTCGAGCCGTCGCGGCGCTGGCCGACCACGACGCGGCCGAGGCCGATGATCCGGCGCTCGCCGGTCTGGAGATAATGCGCGATATATTCGTCGTGCCGGTCGCGATCGGGCTGGGGCATCAGGCAGGAGACGTTGCGGCCGACGAGCTCGGTTTCCGAATAGCCGAACAGGCGTTGGGCGGCCGCGCTGAACGACGTGATGGCGCCGGTCTCGTCGATGATGATCATCGCATCGGGGACGGTCGCCAGGATCGACTGGAGATGCTGCTCGCGGGTCTCGATTGACGCCCGGACCGCCGCCTCGTCGGTGACATCGCGACTGATGCAGGCAAAGCCTCGATGTGCGTCGCCTTCGAACAGGGCGCTGATCGTCAGGCGCGCGAGATATTCCGCGCCGTTCTCGCAGACCCGCCACGCTTCGCGCTCCAGCGTGCCTTCGTGAAGGGCGGCCGCCAGGTCTGCGCACGGGCGGCCGGCCGCAATCTCGTCGGGCGGGTAGAACAGGTCATGGGGCTGTCCCAGGACGCGATCGAGGGGCCAGCATTCGGCACGCTCGCCTTCTTCATTATAGCTCAGCACGATCCCGGCAGGATCGAGCAGCGTCAGGACGTGGCCGCCAGCCTGTCGCAGGAACAGCGGCGCAAGCCGCGCTACGTCGCTGGCAATCTCGTCCGGCCCGCGCCTCGTGTCGACCATCGTCCCGGCTCACGGGCCTGGCCGGGCGCACGGATCCGGGCGTAGCCCGACCGTGCCACTCAGCGCCGCGCGAGTATGGCCTTCATCTCGTCGATTTCCTGCCGCTGCGAGCGCTTGATCGCTTCGCAAAGCCGGATGACTTCCGGATCGCTGAGCTTTGCTTCCTGGCACATCAGGATCGCCCCGGAATGATGCGGGATCATCGAGCGCAGAAAGGCCGTGTCGCCGATCGTGGTCTGGGTGCGGATGAGCGCAAAGCTGCCGAAGAAGGCGACCAGCGACGCGGCGATCAGCGCGATGTTGGCGGCTTTCGACGCGAACATGTGCCGCATGGCGACGATCATCAGCACCACCATCGGCGCGACCATCATCAGCGTCATGTAGAGCATGTTGAGGTTGTTGTAGAAGCTGTCGAGCCCGTCGATCATGACGAACATCACCAGATACATGATGACGCCGCTGATGACGGTCTGAACGGCAAGGCTCCAATAGGCGCCCATCTTCCGGGTGTTCATGTGGGACGAATGGTCCATGGCGTATCTCCTTCGCTCGGCGCCGGCCGACCTTGGTATGAGTGTAACGCCCCGCTCTCCTGTTCGCCCCCGCCATCAGCCGTCCTGATGCTAAAACCAGAAGCGAACGCCGGCGACGAAGCTGGTCGCATGGACGTCCTCGCCGGCAAGCCTCGACAGCCGCGCCGTGTCGCCGGCTTTGCGCAGATAAGAGACGCCGATATAGGGTGCGAACTGGCGGCTGAACTCATAGCGCAGGCGCGCGCCGAGCTCTATGTTGACCAGCCCCGAACCGATGTCGTTCTCCGGAATATCCTGCGCGGCGAAATTGACCTCGGCGCGCGGCTGCAAGATCAGGCGCTGGGTAATGCGCTGGTCGTAATAGCCCTCGACCCGGCCCAGAACATCGCCCTTGGTCGAGAGGAACAGCGCGCCTTCGACTTCGAACATGCCGGGAGCCAGGCCCTCGACGCCGACCGTCGCGTAAGTGCGGTCGGGCCCGCGGCCGAAGTCCTGGCGGATACCGCCCTGAAGATTGAAATAGGGGTCGATGGCCCGGCTATAGAGCACCTGCACCTCCGCGCTGTCGATGCCGCGGCCGAACTCGCCTTCGCCCTCGCTCTTGAGCCAGAGCCGGTTGATATCGCCGCCGTAAAAGCCTTCGCCATCCCAGCGATAGCCATCGCGACCGCTATGCGCTTGATACTCGAACAGGTTGAGCAGCACCTGCCCGAAATTGTTGCCGCCGCTGTCCTTCATCATGATGTCGCGTGAGCGCGCCATCTCGGCGCCGGGAAAATCACGATCGGCGAAGTGGTCGCTGGGGGGAGGCGGCGGGGGCGCATTGCCGGCCGGAAGCGCCGTGCCGGTCATTTGCATGCCGGGCATGGCGGTCTGGCCATGCTGCGAATGGTCCATCCCGGGCATGTCCGGCATCGCGCCGTCCTGATGCTGGGAGTGGTCCATGCCCGGCATGTCCGGCATCGCGGGAGACGCGGGTTGCGGCTGACCGGCCGCATCTCCCTGCGGCGCAGGACTGGCCTGGTGCTGCGAATGGTCCATCGCCGAGGTGGCGTCTGGCGCTGGTGTCTGAGCGCGCGGCCTGGCGGCGGCCTTGTCCTTCTTCTTCTCCTGCGCCGGCGGCACCTCGCCCGGCGGCGCCATGCCGGGCATGCCGTGCATTGAATGATCCTGGGCAAAGGCGGGCGCGGCAGCGAAAAGGGCGATCGCGCTCACCAGCGGCGTGAGGATGCGGGTCATTACGCGTCTCCCTTCGGACGGACGCTCACGACCCGCATCATCCCGGCATGCATGTGGTAGAGGAGATGACAGTGGAAGGCCCAGTCGCCGACCGCGTCGGCGGTGAAGTCCCAGGTCACCTTGCCGCCGGGCTGGACGATTACCGTATGCTTGCGTGGCGCATGATCGCCATGCCCCGTCACCAGCTCGAAAAAATGCCCGTGAATATGGATCGGATGCCCCATCATCGTGTCGTTGATGAGATTGACGCGCACCCGCTCGCCTTCGATGAAGGGGATCGGCTCGTGATGGTCCGACATTTTTTCGCCGTCGAACGACCACATGAACCGCTCCATGTTGCCGGTGAGGTGAATGTCGATGCTGCGGCTCGGCGCGCGCACGTCCGGATTGCGATCGAGCGCCATCAGGTCCCTGTAGACAAGCACCTTGTGGCCGACGTCGGCGAGGCCCTGGCCGGGCTCGCCGGTGCGGTCGACGGGCATCGGCGAGATGGTCTGGACGCTCGGGTCGCGCTTCACCTGCGGCGCGTTCGAGAAGTCTCGCATCTTCATCGACCCCATCGCGTGCCCGCCATGGTCCATGCCCGCCATCTGGCCATCGGCGCCCATCGCGCCGTGGTCCATCCCGCTCATCGCGGAATGATCCATCCCCGAATGATCCATGCCTGCCATGGCGCTATTGTCCATGGTCGCCATCGCTGCCGCCGCGCCGGTCGCGAGGCGCGCGGACGCGTTCTTCTCGGCCGTCGGATCGACGCCCCGCATAGCGCCGCCCGACATGTCCATGCCTTCCATGCCCGGCATCGAGGACATGTCCATGCCCATGTCCTTCATGTCGGCGAGCGGCCGTTTGCGTAAGGGGGGAACCTCGCCGGCCATGCCGGCGCGCGGCGCGAGCGTGGCACGCGCCATGCCCGAGCGGTCGATCGCCTCGCCGACAAGGGTGTAGGCCTTGTCATCGCCTGGGCTGACAACGACGTCGTAGGTCTCGGCAACACCAACCTGGAACTCGTCGACGGTGACCGGCACCACATTCTGCCCGTCGGCCTGGACGATGGTCAGCGGCAGGCCGGGGATGCGGACGTTGAAGGTGGTCATCGCCGACGCATTGATGACCCGCAGCCGCACCCGTTCGCCCGGGGTGAAGAGCGCGGTCCAGTTGTCCATCGGACCATGGCCGTTGACGAGATAGGTGTAGGTGGATCCGGTCACATCGGAGATGTCGGCCGGGTCCATCCGCATCTGGCCCCAGTCGAGCCGGTCCTTGAGCGGCTGATCCTTGCCCGACAGGAGCCCGGCCAGGGTCTGGCGCTGGAAATTGAAATGGCCGGGGTTGACCTTGAGGCGCCGGAAGATCGCCTGCGGCGAGAGCGCGCTGTGATCGGCGAGCACGATGACATGCTCGCGGTCATAGGCGACCGGATCGGCACCGGCGGGATCGATGATGATCGGGCCGTAATGGCCTTCCTGTTCCTGCAGGCCTGAATGGCTGTGGTACCAGTAGGTGCCGCTTTGCACGACGGAGAACTGGTAGAGGTAGTTCGAGCCCGGCTTGATGCCCGGAAAAGACACGCCCGGCACACCGTCCATATTGGCCGGCAGGATCAGCCCGTGCCAGTGGATCGAGCTGTCCTCCTCCAGCTGATTGATGACGTTGAGCCGCACGCGCTGGCCCTCGCGCAGCCGGATCAGCGGGGCGGGGACCGTGCCGTTGAGGCCGATTGCCCGGAACTTGCGCCCGTCGATGGTCATCGACTGCCGGGCGATGGTGAGCGTAATGTCTTCGCCCGACACGGTCGGCAGCGTCGGTCGCATCCCCGGCGAGATCGTCTGCGCCCAGGCCGGCAGCCAGGCTGACAATGCTGCGCCGCCGCCGGCGAGGGCCGCGCCGCGGAGGAACTGGCGGCGGTCGAGAGCAGAAATCATTCGGTTGTCTCAGCTTTAAGAAAGAGGGCGTACCTATTGGGAATACGCAGCATGGCCTCATCCCCCTCAAACTTTCTTTAATATTTCCGAAAGGCGTGCCCTAGCTCGATAGAGGCGCGTTTCGACCGCCTTCTGGCTGATCCCGAGAATTTCGGCGGTTTCAGCTTCCGATTTCTCGTCGATCGTACGCAAAATAAGCGTGTCCTTGAGGGAAGACGGCAGGGCAGCAATCGCTTTCATTGCTTGCGCGAGCTGCTGTTCGGCCCCGATCGCCTGATCGGGCAGCGGTGCGTCGTCGGCGACGCCGTCCGCCTCGCCGAGCGGTAGGGCTAGGGCAAAGAAATTTCGAACCGCTCGCCGACGCCGCCAGTCATGGCATTTGTTGATGACAATCCGGGACATCCAGACCTGGAAGGGTCGGGTTACGTCATAGCGGTTGAGTGCGGCAAAGGCCGCGACGAAGCTCGCCTGGGTGACATCCAGTGCCTCATCCATAGATCCGACATGGCTGCGCACGAGCCGGTGAACCCAACCTTGATGCCGGCGGACCAGCTCGCCATAGGCCGCTTGCCGGCCTCCAAGCGCCAGAGCCGCGAGCTCCCCGTCCGAGCAGTCGGGGAGGCACGCGGTCATTCGGATTTGGCCGTCAGCGCTTTCACCACGGCGTCGTCGAATTTGTCCGTCTGATCCGGGCGCAGCACGGCCCGCATCGCGAAGATATGCTCAAGTGTTTCTTTCTGCAGCGCGCCCATGGCCTGGTGCGAGCGATCCACCGCAGTTGCGACTTGCGGGCCATAGCCATGCTCCGCTTCGATCGCTTCCGCGAGACGCGCATTGTCGGCGCGCAATTCGGCCTCCAGCGCTTGACGCCGGATCGCGTAGTTCTTCTCGATTGTCTCGAGTCGGCTGTGTTGCGCTGAATTCAGCTTCAGATCGCGATGGAGCAGCTCGTGCAGCTCATTTTCGACCGGGCGCACTGGAACCACATAGACGCGGCCAATGACAACGCCAGCGATCGCCGCGGCGAAGGTCACCAGGACGAGGAGCAGGAGCCGGCGGCGGTCGCGCATCACTGCGAGCTCAGCAGCGTCGAGGGCGCAAGCGCGAGCCGAGCATCGAAGGGCGATAGCGGTTTGGCATCAGCAGACCGTGTCGGAACTGCCGAGCCGGCAATTCCGATGAACAGCGCGGTTGCGGCCGCGATGCCGAACGTCATAGCGCCAAGGCTTGGTATGGCCCGGATGCGCGCTATTTCCGCCATGACCCGGCTTTCCAGGCCGCCGAGCCTGGGATCGAGAGGCGCATCGCGCAACCGCGAGAGCAGGTGGTCAAGTTCATCCATGGTGCTTCTCCGTCTTCATCCTTCAATACGCACGATGGTCCAGGAACCCTTGCTGTAGATTGAAAAGAATAATTGCGAGGGGTGGGGGCTCGGGCTGCGTATTGTCTCATGGGATCTACAGGAGAATGTTCCAATGCGTTTCTTTTCGCCTCTCGCAGTTATCGCCGCCGTCGGCCTGAGTGTTTCTGCTCCGGCCTACGCGCATCCCAAGCTTGTGTCCTCGACGCCCGCCGCGAACGCCAGCGTCTCGGCGCCTTCGCGTATCACGCTCACCTTCAGTGAAGGTCTGATGCCGAAGCTGTCGGGCGCCGAGATCGTGATGACCGGCATGCCCGGCATGCCCAACCACCGCATGGCGGTAACCGGCTTCAAGACGTCCGTCGAAGGCGACAAGACGCTCGTGCTGACGCTCGCCAAGCCGCTCATGGCGGGCAGCTATCAGGTCGCCTGGCACGTCGTCTCGACCGACACGCACCGCATCCAGGGCAATCTCGCCTTTACCGTCAAGTGACGCCATGAACGACGTGGCACTCGTCGCCGTCCGCTGGGCGCTCTACGTCGATCTCGGCCTGTTGTTCGGCCTGCCGCTGTTCGCGCTCTATGCGCCCGGCGGCGGCCGGATGGTACAGCGGCATCTGCCGATGGTAGCAATGGTGGCCGGTCTCGCCTGTCTCGCCCTCCTGCTGTCGGCGCTGGGGTTCGCGTTGCAGGCAGCGGCCATGACCGGGCTGCCGCTCACCCAGCCTGATCTTTCCATGGTCGCAGAGCTGTTCAACGGCACGTCCATGGGAACGGCGCTGAAGGCGCGCCTCGTCGCGCTCCTCGTTCTTCTGCTCTCCATCCCCTTCTATCGCCGGCAATCCCGTCCTGCCTTCATCGCCTCCACTCTGGCAGGCGCGGTCGCACTCGCGACCCTCGCCTGGAGCGGGCATGGCGCGGCCGGCGAAGGCGAGGCGGGCTGGCTGCAACTGGGGGCCGATCTCATCCATCTGCTCGCCGCGGGCGCCTGGGTCGGCGCGCTTGCCGCATTCCTTGCGCTGGTTCTTACCAGGCTCGCAACCGATGATCTCGCCACTGAAGACATGGACCGGGTCATGCTCGCCGAGGAAGCGCTGCGGGGCTTCTCCCTCGTCGGCACGATCATCGTCGCCCTGCTGATCCTGACCGGGACGGTGAACGGCTGGTTCCTGGTCGGCCCGGGCAACATCGCGTCTCTCGGGCAGTCGACCTACGGCCTGCTGCTCATCGCCAAGCTGCTGCTCTTCGCCGGCATGCTGGGCCTGGCCGCGCTCAACCGTTATCGCCTGACCCCGGCACTTGCGCAGGCGATCGAGGAAGAGGACGCGCCACGGGCGCAGGCGCTGCTGCGCGCGAGCCTCGTCGTCGAAGGCGGTCTTGCGATCGTCATTCTCGGGCTGGTCGCCTGGCTGGGGACACTGTCGCCACCCATGTCGATGTAGTTTATCGTTTCGAACGCCTCGCGTTGGGAGAAGCCAATGCAATCGTACACCCCGCCGCGCGGGACTGGATCGACGAAAGACTATGATCGCGCGATCCGCCTGTGGGCGCGGGAGAAGCGGTGGCGTGCCGCCATGCTTGCCATGCTGCGCCCGGATTGGCGCCTGGTAATCGCCGATTATGGCCGCCAGCACGGGTCTCATGCGGCTCGCCTTCCGCCTGACCGTGCAGCGGGCTCGATGGCATCGACGATACCCAGCCCAATGCCGACGGCGTGCTCCCCGGCCTGATGGCGGCCAAGCGAACGGGCCCGCCGATTTGGCCACTTAGGCGATTACGTATTGACCCTGACACGGTGTCAGACCCTAGATCGTCAGGCGTCGAAAGGAGCGAGGCGATGAACGAGACACATGGAGCGGCGCATGGCGGCGGTTGCTGCGGCGGCCACGGCACCGCTAAAGCGGCGACCGGCGTCAAGGACCCGGTCTGCGGCATGACCGTCGACCCGGCGACCACGGCGCATCACGCCGAGCATAGCGGTGAAAGCTATCATTTCTGCAGCGCGGGCTGCCGGACCAAATTCATCGCCGATCCCGAGCGCTATCTCGGCCCGCCGACGCCGCCGGTCGCGGCGCCCGAAGGCACGATCTGGACCTGCCCGATGCATCCCGAGATCCGCCAGGACCATCCCGGGTCCTGTCCGATCTGCGGCATGGCGCTCGAACCCGCGACCGTGACCGCCGACAGCGGCCCCAGCCACGAGCTAGTCGATTTCACGCGGCGCTTCTGGGTCGGCCTCGTGCTGGCTCTCCCGGTGCTGTTCCTCGAGATGGGCGCGCATGTCTTTCCCGCGATCCATCGCCTCGTGCCGATGTCTATCTCGGTATGGATCCAGTTCGTGCTGGCGACACCCGTCGTGCTGTGGGCGGGCTGGCCGTTCTTCGAGCGTGGCTGGGCCTCGCTCAAGACCCGCAACTTCAACATGTTCACCCTGATCGCGATGGGGACCGGGGTCGCCTGGATCTACAGCGTCATCGCGACGCTCGCGCCTCAGCTGTTCCCGCCGGCCTTCCGCGGCGAGGACGGCATGGTTGCCGTCTATTTCGAGGCGGCCGCGGTGATCACCGTCCTCGTGCTGCTCGGCCAGATGCTCGAACTGCGCGCGCGGGAACGCACCTCGGGCGCGATCAAGGCGCTGCTCAACCTTGCACCAAAGACCGCGCGCCGGATCGGTTCTGATGGGAACGAAGAGGAAATCAGCCTTGATCTGGTTGCGGTGGGCGACCGCCTGCGGGTGCGGCCGGGCGAGAAGGTGCCGGTCGACGGCGTAGTCGAGGACGGCCGCTCCTCGCTCGACGAGTCGATGGTCACCGGCGAATCCATGCCCGTCACCAAGGCAAAGGCCGACACAGTGATCGGCGGCACGCTCAACCAGACCGGTGCGCTGGTGATCGTCGCCGACAAGGTCGGCCGCGATACCATGCTCGCACGCATCGTCCAGATGGTCGCTGAGGCGCAGCGCTCGCGCGCGCCGATCCAGCGCATGGCCGATCAGGTGTCGGGCTGGTTTGTGCCCGTGGTCATCGCGGTCGCGGCCGTCGCGTTCATCGCCTGGGGCATCTGGGGTCCCGAGCCGCGCTTCGCCTATGGGCTGGTGGCGGCGGTCGCCGTGCTGATCATCGCCTGTCCCTGCGCACTGGGGCTGGCAACGCCGATGTCGATCATGGTCGGGGTCGGCCGCGGCGCCGGGCTCGGTGTCCTCATCAAAAATGCCGAAGCACTCGAGCATATGGAGAAGGTCGACACTCTCGTCGTCGACAAGACAGGCACGCTGACCGAAGGCCGGCCTGCCGTCACCCAGGTCGTGCCGGCGCCCGGCTTCGACGAAGCCGAGCTGCTGCGTCTTGCCGCCTCGGTCGAGCGGGCGTCCGAGCATCCGCTCGCGTTGGCAATCGTCGAGGCCGCGAAGGATCGCGGCATCGTCACGAGCGACGTCATCGACTTCGACTCGCCGACCGGGCGCGGCGCGCTCGGCACGGTCGAAGGGCGGCGCATCGTCCTCGGCAATGCGCAGTTCCTTGCCGACAAAGGGGTTGCGACCGATGCGCTCGCCAGCCAGGCCGACGCGCTGCGCCGGGATGGCGCCACCGCGATCTTCATCGGGGTCGACGGCACAGTCGGCGGCGCCTTCGCGATCGCCGATCCGGTGAAGGCCACGACACCAGAAGCGCTCGCCGCGCTCAAGGCGGAGGGCATTCGCGTGGTCATGCTGACCGGCGACAACCGCACGACCGCGGAAGCGGTCGCCCGACGCCTGGGCATCGACGAGGTCGAAGCCGAGGTGCTGCCCGATCAGAAGAGCGCCGTGGTCGCCAGGTTCAAGCGCGAGGGGCGGGTCGTCGCCATGGCCGGCGACGGTGTCAACGACGCCCCCGCGTTGGCCGCCGCCGACGTCGGCATCGCCATGGGTTCCGGCACCGACGTCGCGATCGAGAGCGCTGGCGTCACGCTGCTCAAGGGCGACCTGACTGGCATCGTCCGGGCGCGGCGGCTCAGCCAAGCGACCATGTCGAACATCCGCCAGAATCTCGTCTTCGCCTTCATCTACAATGTCGCGGGCGTGCCCGTAGCGGCGGGTGCGCTCTATCCGCTGTTCGGTATTCTGCTCTCGCCCATTATCGCGGCGGCGGCGATGGCGCTCTCTTCGGTGAGCGTGGTCACCAACGCGCTGCGCCTCAACCGGAAAGCACTGTGAACATCGGCGAGACGTCACGGCAGAGCGGCGTCTCTGAGCGGATGATCCGCCATTATGAAAAGATCGGCCTCATCCCGGCGCCGGCGCGTCGGGGTGCTGGCTATCGTGACTATGGCGAGCGCGACCTCCATCGCCTCCGGTTTATCGCCAATGCCCGCGATCTCGGCTTCCCGATCGAGGAGATCCGCACGTTGCTCAGCCTTTGGGCCAATACCGGCCGTGCCAGCGCGGAGGTGAAGCGGCTTGCCCTTGCCCGCGCCGATGAGTTTCAGCGCAAAGCCGAGGCGTTGACGGCGCTGCGCGACACGCTAATCGACCTGGCCGAGCGCTGCCAAGGCGACGAGCGGCCGGATTGTCCGATCATCGCCGAACTGGCCGCGGCCCGATCCGCATAGCATCCGGCATCGCACGGCCGAGAATTTTAGGGGTGCCCGTTTTCGGTCGATTCGTGCAGGTCGACGGCGAAAGCGATCCGCAACAGGTCGGGCAGGCTTTGCGCGTTGAGTTTGATCATCAGACTGGCCCGATGCAGCTCGACCGTGTGCGACGTGACGCCGAGTTCATCTGCGATAAGGCTATTTGGATAGCCTCGCGAAATTCCTCTCAGAACGGCCCGTTCGCGCTGCGTCAGTCTCGCGGCTTTCGAAAGAGCGTCGGCCTGTTCGGAGGCACGACGGGCTATACTCTCAAGCCAGCTGAAGCCGCGGTCGATCGCGCCGAGCAATGCGGCCTTCTCGACCGGTTTGGCGAGAAAGTCGGCAGCGCCCGCCTTCATCGCCTGTACGGCGAGCGTAGGATCGCCATTGCCCGTCAGCACCACGACGGGCATGTCGATACCGCGTCGCGTCAGCTCCGCCTGAACCTGCAGGCCGTCCGTGTCGGGCATGTGCATGTCGAGAACCACGCAGCCTTTCTCGGCGTCCTCTGCGCTCAACAGAAACTCCGGCCCCGAAGCGTAGGCTTCTACGGCAAACCCTGCGGTCCGCAACGTGAAACTTAGTGCTTTTCGTATTGTCTCTTCGTCATCGACGATATGCACGACGCGCTTGTTCCCCATAGCCCCCGAGATCGATCAATACGCAGTGCCGCGAGGGCAGCGCTTCAAGGGATACTTCTCTGCACGTTCGACTATGGTCCCAGGTCAAGAGTAAAAATTTGGCGAGGCAAAACGGCGAAGGACAGCGAAACTGTGAGGGTTCGGCTACTCCGCTCACACCAATGCCGCGGTCGCTGCGGCTCATTGCCGGGTCTCTGCTCCGGACGATGCATGCGAGTTGCCCGCGCCGCCCTCGGCGCGATCGAGCCATCGCTACGCTTCCATCACATCGTCGACCGGCAGCGGGTTACTGGCGCCCGGCGGGCGAGGGGGGCGGGTTGGCCCTTGACGGCTGCGCGATCGGACGCCCAGGATAGCAGGGTGGCGCGCTTTACTTCGGGCTCAAGCTTCAGGTGCCCAGCAACGTCGAGGGGATCGATGAACGAGCGTGTGTGCGACACGACATATCCTCCTTCCCTGCCGCGATTTTCTCCGAAAGGGAGATCTCAGGAGATTGGTTCGGACTCGTTTAGGGTCAATGGATGAGGACGCGCACAGCGTTTGCCGGGCGTTCATTTCCGTCTTAGAACTGACGCGCAGCACGCCATTCAATCCGGTGGCGAACGGCCTCCGCGATCGCTGGCATGACGTCTATATCATTCGACGCATGTGCAACCGCGTTCGTGCTGACGATCCTTTCGACAAGCCCACCCAGAACCTGCGCTGCATCGCCGGCAAAAAGCGGATGCACGACCACGCAATCCGGTCGCGCGAACCCCATGCCGACCAGTTGGCGCGCCGCCTCGGTGAGGGTCCGACCGGATGAGGCGATATCGTCGACCAGCACCGGCTGGCGATCGAGAAACGCTGGGGCATTCGGAATCGAGATGGTGACGTGACGGTCGCCGGATCGGATTTTCTCGCACACGAGAAACGGAGCATCGGCATCGGCCGCCACCTGCGAGACCCACTGTTCGCTTTCCAGGTCCGGACCGATGATCAGCGGGCGAGCGACATTGCGCTTGATCCACGAGGCCAAAAACGGCGCGGCATGAACAACCTGGGTTGGGATGCGGTAGATTTCCGACAATTCATGGTAGCGATGGAGATGCGGATCGACCGTCACCAGCCAGTCGAGATGGCGAGACAGGATCGCAGCAAAGGTTCGCGACGTCACCGCCTCGCCGGCATGGAAGCGTATGTCCTGGCGCATGTAAGCGAGGTAAGGGGCGACGAGCCCGATCCTGCGAGCGCCAAGATCGCGCGCGGTGTCGGCTGCGAACAGCAGCGGCAACAGCTTGGCGTCCGGATGATCGAGACTGGACAGCAGGATGACCTCGCGGTCGCTGACGTCGTTTCCGACCCTGAGATAGGTTTCCCCGTCAGGAAACTGACGATGCTCGATCGTGCCGACCTCTGCATCGAGCGCGGCGGATAGCGGCTGTGCCAGGGCCTCGCTGCCAGGCAGCGCGAACAGGACGGGACGGTTCATAGCGCTTCAATCCCGAAGATCGGCCCGTCGCTCACGGCATAGGCCGCCGCATAGTCGAGCTCGCCCGGGCTCTCGGCATGAATGCTACACAAGGGAGCCCCGGCATCCACCATCTGGTTCAGCCGACACTGCAGTGCGACGCCAGCGGCCTTGGCCACCGGCGCGCCGGCGAGCTTCGCGACCGTCGCGAGCTTGCGATTGTCGATACTCACCAGGCGGCCGCTATAGGGAGCGATCATATCCTGCTGAAACCGGGCGACCGGTGGAGCCCGCATGCCGCCCTGCGCTTCGCAGATACGTTGGAACTTGGCCCAGGCCCCGCCGCTTTCGAGACACGCCCGCGCACGCGCATAGCCTTCGCCGGCCGGGGCCGCGTCAGCGAGCTCAAGCAGTCCTCCCGCCAGCTCGCAGGCCCGGTGGGCGAGATCCTCGGCGCCCGGCTGCCCCTGGAGGACGGCAAGGATATCCTGCGCCTCGAGCGCCGGGCCGATGCCCCGTCCGATCGGCTCCGCGCCGGGGCCGCGCATCACGCGCGTGCGAAGCCCGAAGGCTTGGGCGACCGAGCTCAGCGCGCGCTCGAGCGTATCGGCGGCATCGGTTCCGCGTACCTTGGCGGTCGGCCCGACCGGGATATCGATGACCAGATGGGTCGCACCGGCCGCGATTTTCTTGGACAGCACCGAGGCGACCATCTGCCCTACGGCATCGATATCGAGCACTCGTTCAACGCCGATGATCACATCGTCGGCCGGGCTGAGATTGACGGCGCCGCCCCAGGCGATGCAGCCGCCTTCGCGCTCGACCACCTTGCGGATGGCGGAAACGTCGAGGTCGACAGGTGCAAGCACCTCCATCGTGTCCGCCGTGCCGGCCGGCGAGGTGATCGCCCGCGACGATGTCTTGGGCATGATCAGGCCCTCCGCGGCCATGATCGAGACGATGATCGGCGTGGTGCGATTGCCCGGCAATCCACCGACGCTATGCTTGTCGACGATGACCGCTCCGGACCACTGCAATCGCTCGCCGACATCGACCATCGCCCTGGTCAGGCTGATCGTTTCGTCCGTATCGAGCGGGACCGCTGAGCATGCCGTGATGAACGCCGAGAGATGGACATCGCTATAGCGTCGCTCGGCGATGTCGGTCATGATCGCTGAAAAAGCCCCTTCACTGAGACGATTGCCATAGATGCGCCGACGCACTTCGGCGAGCGAGGCGAGAGGCTGGGCGTGCGCGATCTCGACCGGATCGCCCTCGCTGACGCCGAGCCGCCGCCATGCGGATTCGGACAGGCCGATCTCGCCGGGCGCTGGAGCCTCCGCGGAACTGTGCAGCAGCGAGACGACGATTTCCCGCCCGCCGGCGTGCAGCGCGACCTGCGCGCGCGACGCGAGACCTTCCGAGCGGCAGACGGGACAGTCTTGGCGCATGACCGCGATCAGATCACCTCCGGCAGCCGACAGGCCGAGGCGGTGTGCCCGCAGCGTCGTCGCGACAGGCTCTACTTCGGCGTCCTCGATGATCCCGGGCTTCACGCGAGCATGCCCCAGCTACCCAGCGCCGGTACGCTGCATGCCCAGCCCAGATCCTCCGAGACACGCTTCGCCAGGACCTGGGCGCCGGTCGGCTCGCCATGCGTGACATAGACATGGCGCGGGGGCTCTTGCAGCGACCCGAGCCAGCGCATGAGCTCGTCGCTGTCGGCATGCGCCGAAAGCATCGTCAGGTTGGCGACATCGGCTTCGACCGGGATATACTCGCCGTGGATCTTGATCGTCCGGGCGCCCCCGATCATGGCGGCGCCGCGGGTGCCCGCCGCCTGGAAGCCTGAGAAGAGGATGAGGTTCTTCCCATCCGGCGCGAAGCGCTTGAGATGGTGGAGCACGCGGCCGCCCGTTGCCATTCCACTGGCCGAGATGATGACCTTGGGAGCGGGGTTGGCGGTGAGTTCCTTGGATTCCTCCACTTCGCGCACATAGTGCGCGACGCTGCACGCCGCTTCGCACTCGGCGCGGGCCAGGCGATGCTCGTCCATGAAATCGCACATCAGCCCGCTCGCGTTGATCGCCATCGGGCTGTCGAGGAAGATCGGGATGTCGCGGAGGCGTCCCTGCGCGCGCAGACGCGAGAAATGATAGAGAAGCGACTGAACCCGTCCCACGGCGAAGGCCGGAATCACCACCGTCCCGCCTCTCTCGACGCATCGTTCGACATGATCTCCAAGCGTCTTTGTCGGATCGACCTGCTCGTGGCGCCGATCGCCATAGGTCGATTCCACTAGGACATAGTCGGCGCGCGCGGGCGGCTCGGGATCCTTCATCACCGCATCGCCGTAACGGCCGATGTCGCCTGAGAAGAGGATTGTCCGCCCCTTCCAGTCGATCTCGATCGACGCCGCGCCGAGGATGTGGCCGGCGCGATGGTAGCGCACCCTGATGCCGTCCGTGACTGCATGCCACGCTCCGAACTCGATCGGGCGGAAGAGCTGCAATGCCAGACGCGCGTCGGCCTGGGTGTAGAGGGGCAGCGCCGGCTGGTGCCTGGAGAAGCCGTGCTGGTTGGCGAACTCCGCATCCTTTTCCTGCAGATGGCCGCTGTCGGGAAGAAGGAGCTCGCACAGGGCCGCGGTCGCCCGCGTGGCAAGGACGGTCCCGTCCCAGCCCAGGCGCGCCATGCGCGGTAGTGCGCCCGAGTGATCGAGATGGGCGTGGGTCAGCAGCACCTGGCCGACATCCGCGACTTCGGGTGGGATCGATGCCCAATTAAGGCGGCGCAGATCCCTGGGTCCCTAAAACAGGCCGGAATCGACCACGATCTGAGTTTCACCATCGTCCACCAGATAACGCGACCCTGTGACCGTTCCCGATGCGCCGAGAAAGGCAACGCCGAGACCATCGGCCGGGCGCTTGGCCAGATCGATCCTTGCTTCACGCTCGAAGATGGTCACGCGGGAATGGTGCCGTTTCTTTCTCTTTTGCATGGACGCGGGCCTGCCTCTCACGATTATGTTCGTGAGCGCAGCATTGGTTCGCGGACGCCGCACGCCTATACGCAAAATCCGCAGCACGACTGCTGCTCCCCGACAGCTGCGTCGCCCGAACGCCGATGGCCGATCCCATCGATCGCCTTACCCATGCCTGCGCGATGCCCGGGGGACTTCGGTCTCTACTTATACCTTGCTCCTTGGACTCGAGCCTATGCTGCCCGGACGTTGACCAGAAGAGGACGGCATATGGGCGAACATGACCATCGCATGCGCAAGCGCGGCAAGATCGTTCTGATCGGCTTCCTGCTCGTCGCTAGCTTCTTCCTCCTCAACGAGTATACCGCGCACTTCCTGGGTGTGCTGCCCTATCTCATCCTGCTCGCCTGCCCGCTCATGCACCTGTTCATGCACCGCAGCCATGGTGGGCATCAGCATGGCCATGAGCCCGGTCAGGCACCCGCCGGCTTACCGGCCAATCCCAACGGCCGCATCGAAGGAGAGTCGCGATGACGCACGCCGACTATGGCTATGGTCTGTGGGGGCTCGCGCTGGTTAACGCCGCCGTTTTCATCCTCTTTGCGTTCAGCTTCTTCAAGCCGGCAACTAAACGAGACTGGCGCAGTTTGGGGGCGTTCAGCGCTTTCATCATAGCGCTCTTCGCGGAAATGTATGGCTTCCCGCTCACGATCTTCGTGCTTTCGGGGTGGCTCCAGTCGTATTTCCCCGCTGTCGACTGGTGGAGCCACGATGCTGGACATCTCCTGGAGATGATGTTCGGCTGGCGAGTTAATCCCCATTACGGTCCATTCCACATCGCCAGCTTTGTGCTGATCGGCGTGGGTTACTGGCTGATCTCGGTTGCATGGACGGCCCTTCACTTGAGTCAGCGCAAACACCAATTGGCCCTTACTGGGATTTATGCCCGGATCCGGCACCCGCAATATGTCGGCTTCATTCTCGTCATGCTCGGCTTTTTGCTACAATGGCCGACCCTTTTGACCCTTGCTATGTTTCCGGTGCTCGTCGTGATGTATATTCGGCTGGCTCGGCATGAGGAAAAGGAGGCGCTAGCCAGCTTCGGCGAGGTTTACCGCGATTATATGGCTCGCGTGCCCGGCTTCATTCCGAATCTGACAATCCATTCGCGTCGAAGAAGGCCATGGCGATCCTTTGACGGGAATGGCTGATGTAATTGCCGGCAAGGTCAATGCTGACGTTCTGACTGGCCTTATTATTCGGACATCGTTACCCGACCTCACAGCACACTACTGCAGCAACCCCGGTTCGACTGCGCAATCATCTTGGGAGGGCAAGTTCGCCTTGCACGGGCAGATTCGGTGTGGAGCTGATGCCCGGCACTAGACGCAGAGCATCGCCGATCAAGGTATAGACGGCGTGGCGCTGGCCGCCACGGTTCCGATGGTCGACGCGATAGCCCTGATAATGTCGGCGGAGCAGGCCTGCATTCACCAGTTCGGAAACGGCGCGACTGAGATTACTCTTGCCGGCTGTGCGAATGCGTGCCCGCATTTCCTCCGCGATCACGCCGCGCCTTTTCTCCAGATCGCCGGGGAGCAGTCCGTTTCTAGCGAGGTCGCTCTCGACCCGCTCGGCCAGCGTAATGCTGCGCGGACCACGCTGGGCCATCGGGGTCAATGCGTCGCATAGCCAATCGCGCAGGGAAACGAGCCCATCGTTCCGCCTGACCCAGGGACCGGCGCTTCCATCTGGCCCCGCCACCTGGGCGATCAGGTTGAGCAGCATGAAGGCATAACGGGGCCGGCTCGATACGGTCGCCAGCGTCTCGAGCACGGCCGCGACATCACAGCCAATGGAGGGTTCAAGAGGCTTGCCTGCATGAAACATAACATGATGGAATCAAGCACAAAGCAGGATCAATGTGAATCCCAAATCGGCGGCCGCAGACGGGTTGTCAGCTATGACACTTTGCCGGCGGATAAAGTGTCATAGGCGATCCATTCTAATCGTAGATTGTTGCGAATCGTTCTCAACTCATCCTGATAATCATGGCGCTCGCCGCTTAGGTCTGGACGAGCCGTCTCCTCGCGGACGAGCTTCCGTCGCCTATGGCGAACAGGATAAAAGACTGCGGCCGCCTTGATGATCTCACGCGCTTTGCGGCGGACTGTCAGCGTGCTGAAACCCTTGGCGATTTACATGGCACGATCGATGCCGCCGTGCGCGATCTTGGCTTCCGCTGGTTCACGCTGCTTCACAATATCGACCTTCGGCGCGGAGGCGAGCAAAGCCTGTTCCTCACAACCTATCCATCGGCCTGGCTCGAGGAAGTTCTCGAAGAACGCCATTATCTCGAAGATCCGTTCCATGCGGCCTGCGCTCGCACCCCGTCAGGGCTCGCCTGGGACCGGATCGGCGACGTGCTGGAGCTCACGCCGCGCCAGCGAAGCATCCTCGACCGCGCCAGGGACCATGACCTTGCGTCCGGCTACAGTTTGCCAATCCGGACCCCGGGGGAACCCGAGGCGATCTTTACCGCCGCCCGATCGCGCGACGAGCCGCTCAGCGCAGAGGAGGTTCTGACCGCCCGTCTGCTCGGCTCGGTCGCTTATGATCGGGCGCGCGAGCTGCTTGGCGAAAGGGCAGGGCCATTGGCCAGCGTCCCTCTCAGCCCTCGCCAGGTCGAATGCATCGCGCTCGTCGCGCAAGGCAAAAGCGACTGGGAGATCGGCCAGATCCTCGGCCTCAGCCGCGACACCGTGCACGAATATGTTGAATCGGCCCGCAGGCGTTATGGCGTGCGACGACGCACGCAGCTGGTGCTGCGCGCGGTTCGCGATGGTCATCTCAACATGGAAGCGCTGCTCTGATCTCGCCGGCCATATGATGATCGGGCTTGGGCAAGTTCAGGATTTCTGCGCTGTCGCTGGCGCGATCAAGGACGCTACGGCCTTGTCTGACCTGATGGCCGAAATCACGAAGGCCATGGGCTTTCGGCACTATGCCCTGGTCCATCATGTCGACCTGAAGCCTGCGGTTCGCTCGGTCCACATCGTCGACTATCCGCAAGACTGGGTGGAGCGCTTCCAGGCGAGACGCCTCTATGCGAGCGACCCGATCCACCGCGCCAGCCATCGCACCAATGTGGGCTTTGCCTGGTCGGCGGTTCAGTCGATCATCTCTCTGACGGCCGCCGATCGCTCGATCCTGGCAGAAGCCTACGAGGCCTCACCTCAAGATTTGTTCGCCAGACAACGCTAAGCTGGAAATACTGAGAACATCCTAGGCGACGAGCCGAAGTCTGCCGTTCGGACATTGGCAATCCCAACATTACTGGCGAGCCGCCCGAAGGACAGACCTACACTCGCGGCACGCCGAACGTCTGGGCCTCACCAGCGGTCGATGAACAGCTCGGGCTGATCTACCTGCCGACGGGCAACAGCACGCCGGACTTCTGGGGTGGCGAGCGGACTGCGATCGAGGACGCGCGTTCGTCCTCCGTCGTTGCTCTCGATCTCAAGACGGGTCGTGAACGGTGGGCCTTCCAGACCACGCATCATGATCTTTGGGACTATGACGTCCCCGCTCAGCCTACGCTTTACGATATTCCGAACGGAAAGGGCGGCACCACGCCTGCGCTGATCCAGGTCACCAAGCGCGGCCAGATCTTCGTCCTCGATCGGCGTACCGGCCGACCGGTAGCGCCGGTCGAGGAGCGTCGCGTGCCCAAGGGTTCGATCCCCGGCGAGCGCTATTCGCCGACCCAGCCTTATTCGACTGGCATGCCTGTCATTGGTGCTGATCCTCTGAGCGAGCGCCGGATGTGGGGCGTGAGCATGTTCGACCAGCTCTGGTGTCGCGTTGCTTTCCGCAAGCTGCGCTATGAAGGTGACATGACACCGCCGTCGCTCGAAGGCACGCTGCAGTGGCCGGGCTTCTACGGCGGCATGAATTGGGGGTCGGCCAGCGTCAATCGCACCAACGACTATCTGATCGTGAATGACATCCGCCTTGCGCAAATCCTGCGTCTTGTTCCCAGAGCGGAAACCGACCGCATCCTGGGTGAGCCGAAGGTCGAAGGTGGTGCGGGACACGACGGGATCAACCCGCAAGCCGGTGCGCCCTACGGTGCGCTTCTCACCGGGTTTATGTCGCCGCTTGGCGTGCCGTGTCAGAATCCTCCGTTCGGGACCATGACCGCGATCGATCTCAAGACGCGCGCGATCGTCTGGCAAAAGCCCTTGGGCACGACCCAGGACACAGGTCCGCTTGGCATCAAGACGCATCTGCGTATCCCGATCGGAACGCCGACGCTGTCGGGCGCACTGACCACCGGATCGGGCCTGATCTTCTACACCGGGACCACCGACTATTACCTGCGGGCGATCGACGTGCGCACCGGCAAGGAGCTGCTGGCGAAGCGGATGCCCGTTGGTGGACAGGCAACGCCGATGACCTTCGTCTCTCCAAAGACGAAGAAGCAATATGTCGTTGTGACGGCGGGCGGCGCGCGGCAATCGCTTGACCGCGGTGACCTTGTCATCGCCTACAAGCTGCCGGACTGAGGCACTTGAAGGTCTGCGGCGGCAAAAGCCATTGCCGCCGCAGACCTAACATATTGATTTATTTAACATAATTGTTATTATCGAACCGGTTGAGGGTCAACGGCTGGGGATGGTGAAACCTGCCGGGATCTCCAAGGCTGGTGGCCCAACGCAGGCTTCCAGCGCGGTGGCTGAGCCAGCAGAAAAATACGCCGCGTGTTGCTTGTTTGTTTCAGAAAGGGAGAGCCTATTTCCGGATCGCCTGACTGACACCACAATATCTCAGGCAGCACGCATCTGATCGCAAATATCAGTAAACTCACCGATTTTGGGCTAGACGTCGTCTATCCGTCCGTCGAGCCTGAATTCATGCAGGGCACGCGCGACATCGGCCGCTTGGCGACTATCGGCGCCTTCGAGCAGAGTTCAAAACTGGCGACAACGCTCGACCAACTTTCAAACCTCGTGGACGCAATTGTCAGGGACTTTGGTTTCCGCTGGTTTGCCCTCCTGCATAATGTCGATCTGGTACAACGCAGCAAGAATGCGCTGATGCTGACGACATATCCTGTCAAATGGCTCGACGAAGTGATCGAGACCAGGCTCTACCTCGATGATCCGGTCCACGCTGCCGTGGGCAAAACGCCGTCCGGGCTGAACTGGAACCAGATCGGGGAATTCATCGATCCCAGCACCCGCCAGATTGCTACATTGGCAAAGGGGCGCGATCACGGGCTGCGCCAGGGCTTCACTATGCCGATCCGCATGGCTGATGAGCCCGACGCGCTTTTCTCTGTTGCACGCGCAAACGATGACGAAATTTCGGGAGAGGATGCTCTTGCCGCCCGCTTGATCGGCACGATCGCTTTTGATCGCGGTCGCGCGATCCTCGGAGAGGAGCGTCTGAGCTATGAACCGGTGCCGCTCAGCCCCCGACAGATCGACTGCATCGCGCTCGTCGGACAGGGTAAAAGCGATTGGGAGGCAGCCCAGATACTCGGGCTCAGCCGCGACACTGTGCATGAATATGTCGAGGGCGCACGGCGGCGCTATGGTGTGCGGCGGCGGACCCAGCTTGTGCTGCGCGTGGTGCGAGACGGGCATCTCAATATCGACGCAATGCTGTAACCAGTAGCGTCGCAACCCGAACACTACCCCCTCGTCATCACCGAGAAGCCGCGAGCGATGCTCGACTGATCGAGCAGTAACTGTCCTCTATCATCGCGTCCCCCACATCTGAATGATTACGCCGACGAAGGCCCCTCACCCTCGTCGGAATGCTCAATTCTGCTGTCGATAAAGTCAGGTCCAACTGGGCATGCGTCGTGCGCGGCCTTGTGGCTTTCCTACAGTCCGTCGGATGAACCAGAGCCAGGTGCCACCTCGTTCCCCCTAAGTGGGGGGATTGCGTCAAACGGCGCTAAACGGCTCAAAAGTAGCGCGACTTTCATTCAAATAAGCCGCTGTCCTTGCCCTGCACTGACAGCGGCATGGAGGCAAGCATGCTGCATAGGCGTCACGCCATCATCGCATCCGCCATGGCACTGTGCATGCCCGCAACACCAGCGCAGGCCAATGATCTGGGCTGCCAGGTGTTGCTTTGCCTCTCAAACCCCGGCGGGGCGACGCAATATGGTGCTTGCGTCCCGCCAATGGTGAAGCTCTGGGAACGACTTGCCCTGGGCGGTTCATTCCCCGGCTGCTCTGGCGGGGGCGTTGCCAAGACCAAGGTCTATGATCGCAACTCGGCGACGCGACGCCGCGTGGTCATGACCTTCGCCGACGGCCGCCAGACGACCTACTCGCTCGCCAATATAGAGCGCTTGCCCCAAGCCGCCATCGAACCGGGAACGACGCCCCGATGATGCTCGAGCTTGCAGCCGTGGTCGCGCTCGCGCGGCAATGCGCGCCCACGGTCGCGGCAGAAACTCTCGTCTCGCTGGTTTACACCGAAAGTCATTTCGATCCCTATGCCATCGGCGTGAACGCCAAGGGCGTCGCGGCGCCGAAGGTGTCCGATCGCGCGTCGGCCATCGCGTCCGCCCGGTCGCTGATCGCGCGCGGCTACAATATCGATCTCGGCCTTGGCCAGATCAACAGCGCGAATCTCAAGCCGTTGAACCTGTCGATCGAGGACGCTTTCGAACCGTGCCGAAACCTCGCCGCATCGGCACGCGTGCTCGCCGAGAATTACACCAGTGTGGCGAAGTCCAGCCGCTCCACCGAGGATGCGATCGCCACGGCCATGTCCATGTATAATACCGGCAACCGCTGGAAGGGTTTTGCCAATGGCTATGTCGGCAAGGTCTACGCCTCGTCGAGCAGCATCATACCGCAAATCCGGCAACGTGCAGGCATTGCCATGGCAGACGCGCCGATAGCGAAAGCGGCACAGAGCCCGGCTCCTACCCCCTCGCCAGTAGCGGATCCACCCGATCAAAGCTGGAACACCTCGGCCGTCGCGCAAACTGCGACGCTGATGGTGTTCGGCTCGTCTCAAACCGCCCCATTGAAAGGACAGCCCGAATGATCGCCACACCGCCCTTGCCTGCTGCTGCGCACTCCGCGTCTGCGCGATCATTCTCCCAGTATTTCACGCTGCTTTTAGCGGCGGTTCTCGTCTCGCTTGTGCTGACAGACCCGGCCTATGCGCAGGCCGCCGACGGCATCACCTCCATGGCGGACAACATCAAGACCTGGCTGACCGGCACGTTTGCGAAGACGATCGCGGTGATCGCGGTGGTCATCGTGGGCTTCATGTTCTTCACTGGCCGCGCCAGCCTCGGTCTTCTCGTCACCGTCATCGTCGGCATCTTCATCGTGTTCAGCGCGCAGTGGATCGTCGACACCATCACCGGCGGTGCGTGAGGCCATCATGGTCAACGACGACAAGCTGCGTGAAGAAACGCTCTTCCTGGCAGTGACGCGGCCGACGATGTGGATGGGCGTTCCGATCGAAGCGTCGCTGCCTATCGCACTCGCATCCTGCCTGACCCTCATCATAAGCGGCAATCCGCTCTACGCTTTGGCACTCGCAGGCGCGTTTCTTGCGATCGCCCGCCTGATCGTCCGCCACGACGCCAATGCCTTCCGGCTGCTGTGGCTTTGGACGATGACGAAGGCGCGATGCCGCAACCGCGGTTGGTGGGGTGGCAGTTCCTACTCTCCCCTCCCCACTCAGGGCGCACGCCGAAAGGGCTTTCTGCATGGCTAGTCGTGCCTTCTCGCGCGATGCGGCGCGTACTCCGTGGCGCATCCTCAAGAACGAGGCGGATCCTGCGCGCTATCTGCCTTATGCGCGGCACGTCGATGCGCAGGTGATCGCGCTCGACGGGCGCGACCTGATGATGATGTTCAGGCTGGACGGCATCGCCTTCGAGACAGCCGATCCCGCTCAGCTGAACGACTGGCATGAGAAGCTCAACGGGACGTTGCGCAACATCGCCGACGATCGTCTCGCGATCTGGACGCATATCGTGCGCCGCCCGGTCACCGACTATCCCGAGGGCGAGTTTCGCTCTACGTTCGCCGCCGATCTCGATGCCAAATATCGCGCGCGGGTCACCGCTAAGCGCATGTTCGTCAACGAGCTCTATCTGACGCTGGTGATGCGCCCGTCCGTTGGCTCGGCCGACCGCACAGGGGTCTTGCTGCGTCGCCTGTCCAGTGCCCGCAAAGAGGGAACCGAGGTCGACGAGGACGAGCTCGTTCGTTTCGAGGACAAGGCGCGCGATATAGAGAAGCTGCTCGCGCGTTGCAGGCCACAGCGACTGGGTTTGTACGAACATCGCGGCCTCATGTTCTCGCAGCCGCTCGAGGTGCTGGAACTCGTCATGATGGGGCGCGCGACGCGCGTCCCGCTTGTTCGTGGTCATCTGGGATCGGCGATCTACGGCGAAAGGGTGATCTTCGGCCGCGAGACGGTCGAGGTTCGCGCCCATGCCGATAGCCGCTTCGTCGGCCTGTTCGGTATCCGCGAATATCCGGCCATGACGCGACCGGGGCAGGTCAACGCGCTTCTCTCGCAGGATTTCGCGTTCGTCGTCACCCAGTCCTTCGCGTTCATGGGCAAGGCGCGTGCGTCCGAGCGACTGCGCAGGCGCCAGAACCAGATGGCATCGACCGAAGATGCGGCAGCGAGCCAGGCGCTCGAGCTCGCCGATGCCGCCGATGATCTGCAGAGCAATCGGTTCGTGCTGGGCGAGCATCACTTCTCGCTCGCCGTGTTCAGCGAAGACCAGAAGCGGCTCGCCGAAAATCTCTCGACGGCGCGCGCCGCGCTGGCCGATGCCGGCCTGGTTTCAGCACGCGAGGGACCAGCGCTGGAGGCCGCCTTCTGGTCGCAGTTGCCGGGAAATTTTGCCTGGCGCGCCCGACCTGCCGCCATCACGTCGCGCAACTTCGCCGCCCTGTCACCCTTCCACACCTTCCCTGCCGGTCGGGCCGATGGCAATCATTGGGGCGCTGCGATCGCACTGATGAAGACCGCAGCCCAGTCGCCCTATTATTTCAATTTCCACGTCAACGATCTCGGCCACACGCTGATCATCGGCCCGTCGGGTGGCGGTAAGACCGTGGTGCAGAATTTCCTGATGGCGCAGCTCGAGAAGACCGGCGCCCAGCAGATCTTTATCGACAAGGACCGGGGCGCGGAAATCTATGTACGCGCATCGGGCGGCACCTATCTTGCCCTGCGCAATGGCGTGCCGACCGGCTTCGCGCCCCTGCGTGCGCTCGATCAGTCACCGGGCAACATCACGTTCCTTGGTCGACTGATACGCCAACTGGTCACGCCCGTTGGTGGCCAGCTCGGTGTCATGCAGGAGCGCATGATCGACGATGGCATCCTATCGATCGGCCGATTGCCCCCCGAAGAGCGATCGATCCTCGCCTTGCGGCAATTGCTGGGGCAGCGCGATCCCGAGGGCATCGGCGCGCGTCTCGAGAAATGGGCGCGCGGCGGCGCGTTGGGCTGGGTGTTCGACAATAACGCAGACGAACTGACGCTCGAAGCGCGGTTCATCGGCTTCGACATGACTGATTTCCTCGACAATGCCGAGATCCGCACGCCGCTCATGATGTATATGTTCCACCGCATCGACGCGCTGCTCGACGGCCGCAGACTGGTGATCGACATCGACGAATTCTGGAAAGCGCTCGGCGATGAAGCCTTCCGCGCGTTCGCGCAGGATGGTCTGAAAACCTACCGTAAGCAGAACGCCTTTCTGGTGTTCGGCACGCAAAGCCCGGCCGACGCGCTGCGCTCCGACATTTCCCACAGCATCATGGAACAGGTCGCGACCAAGATCCTGCTGCCCAACCCCTATGGCCGGGAGTCCGACTATATCGATGGCCTCGGCCTCACCCGCGCCGAGTTCAAGCTGATCCGCAGCGATCTGATCCCCGAGAGCCGGCGCTTCCTCATCAAACAAGGCCATGACTCGATCGTCGTCGAGCTTGATCTCGCCGGTCTTGGTGACGAGCTTGCGGTGCTCTCCGGCACCACGGCGACGGTTGGAATTCTTGACGCAGTGCGCCGCGAACATGGTGACGATCCGGCGCGTTGGTTGCCCATTTTTCACGAGCAGCGGGCGACCGCGAACAGAAGGAAAGGATAGAAAGATGAGAGCTTTTTCGATCCTCGCGATTGGCGGTTTGCTGGCGCTGAGCACCCCGGCCAGCGCTCAGGGCATCCCCGTCTACGATTCCAACACCTTCCTCCAGACCCTTTCGACCGTGAAGAACACGCTCGCGATGATCGAGCAGGGCAAGGCGCAGATCGCGCAGGCGACCGATATGTTCGACAGCGTCAACAAGCTGACCAACGTCAACAAGATTGCCAGTTCGCTCAGCACCGACGCTGTCCGGCATCTTCTGCCGAGCGAGGCTCGCGACATTCAGCGATTGATGTCGTCGGATATGAGCGGCTTGGGCAGTCTTGCCAGCTCGGCCAACCGCATCCGTTCGGCCAACCGGGTCGATCTCCCCGATTTACGGCCGGATGCGACCGCTTACGAGCGCTCCGGCCGTGACACCATTTTGCGCAATGGGGATCTGGCATCGCGGGATGCGGCTATTGCCGAGGCAGCCTATGGTGTGACCGCTCAGCGTACGGCCGGTCTGGAGGAGCTGCGCACTTCGCTCGATTCAGCGTCCGACGCCAAGGATGTGATGGATATCCAGGCCCGCGTCGGTGTCGAGAATGCGCATATCCAGAATGATTCCGTCCAGCTTCAAGCGCTAGCGATGCGACAGCGAGCCGAACAAGACATTCGGTCGCAACAGGAAAGCGAAAGAATTCTGGCGTCAAAGCTCGGGAGCCTCAAGCCATGAAGCCCCTTGCATCCGTCTTGGTAGTCTTGTCGCTGCCTATGCTGCTCCTCGCGTGCCAGCAGCCTCCAAGGGGAAAGGAATATTTGAAGTCGCATCCTGAAGAACTCGCCGAAGTGCTGAAAAGTTGCGCAGATGGGACCCATCCCGACCCTCAGGAGTGCTCGAACGCTCAAAGCGTGAGAACCTTGGACTTGAAGCTACGTTCGCTATCGCCTCGTCCAGGAAAATCGGACGTTCGGTAATGGAGGACGGTCTCTTCACGACGCTCTATGTTAGCATCGACGGCAAGCTCGATCTGTTCCTCAACGAGCGCCTGACCAACGTCATCGAGGTCGTGCGCGGCCCGCTGGCGCTCGGGCTAGTCATCTATATCGCCCTGTTCGGCTACATGGTCATGCGCGGGATCGTGAGCGAGCCATGGGGCGAACTCTTCTACCGAATGGTGAAGCTCTGCCTGCTATACCTCGCGGCCACGACCGTGGCGTATTCGGAATGGATTACAACCCCCCTCTTCCACGGGATGCCCGACGCTATTTCGCAAGCCCTCGCGGGGCGTACAGTGACCAGTGTCGGAAACGTCTTTGATGATTATTATGGTCAGGCTGATGCGATCATTGCGCGGATTGAGACCGAAGCCGCGACATACAGTGACATTAATCCATATAAACTTGTACTCTATACCCTAAGTCTAGGCCTGAAGGCTTTGGCCGGTCTATCGGCTGCGATTGGGTTTTCCATCACCGTATTCGCCAAGGTTGCGCTTGCGATCATCGTTGCGCTTGGGCCGATATTTATCGCCCTATCTCTATTCGAAACAACACGCCGCTTCTTCCATGGATGGCTGGGGCAGGCTTTTAACTACATCGTTCTGATGGCAGTGATCATCGCAATTACGGCGCTGATTACCGATCTCGGCGCACTCGCCATAACCTCCTCAGAAGGTGTGGCCGATGCGGCACTCGGCGCAATCATGTTCGCCGTCTATATCTTCCTCGGCACGATCTTCTTTTTCCAGGCGCCGTCGATCGCGACCGGCATAGCCGGCGGCGCGGCCGCAGGTGTCGGCGCATTCGCGGGTTCGGCGTGGAGCACCATGGCCGCGCCCTTCCAGCAGCGCCGAATCTCCCGAAACAGCCGCAATCTCGAACGTGCCGCGCAACGCGGCGGCACGGTGAGCCGCGCATGATGATCATGAGGAATACGCCAATGTCCAAACCGCTGACGACACGCATCCTCCAGGGCGTCGCGCTCCTCGCCGCTGTCGCACCGATGGCCACACATGGCGCGTCGGGACCCAAGAAGCTGCCAATCTGCAACGGCAGGCATCTACGCGACGCCAATGTCTACGGCAGCGTGCTGCCCGGCTCGCCTGTCCCAGCGGTCGTCGCGCCCCCTGCCCCGCCCCCGGTGCCGCAGGTCAAACCGCCGGCCGGTGGATCGCCGCCACCGCCGGTCCCAGCCTCCGCGCCGCCGCCCGACAAGATTTCGTCGCGAGATCAGACCACCACTTATGGGAGCTGTTGATCATGCGGCGTCAAAGCGAGGGCGTGCCAGCAAGCGACGCCGAACTCTATTTCGGCCATGCACGCTCATGGGACCAGGATCGTCAGCGCAAGTCGCTGCGCTCGGAACGGATCGCCTGGGGCGTCGCCGTCCTCGCATTGCTGGCATGCACGGCCGAGGCACTGGCGCTGGCAGGCCTCGCGCCGCTCAAGACGGTCATGCCCTATATCATCCGGGTCAACCAGACGACGGGCGCGGTCGATGTGCAGACGGCCCTCACCCAGCAGCCGATGCGCTACGACGAAGCCGTCACTAAATTCTTCCTCGCACAATATGTCCGGGCACGCGAGAGCTGGCTGCCGGCGGCGGCCGAAGAGAATTTCCGGGCGGTGGCGATCCTGTCCGAGCCGGGTGAACAGCAGCGCTGGGGCCGGTTTTTCAACGACGACAACCCGTCGAGTCCGCAGGTGACATGGGGCAAGGGAGCGACGGTCCAGGCCCGTGTTCGCAACATCAGCTTCATCAACGACCGCGTCGCCAATGTCCGGTTCACCCGCACGGTCCAGACCGACACGAACATCCAGAACAGCGACTGGATCGCGACCATCACCTTTCGCTACACCAATGCCCCGATGGCGGAGGGCGATCGCTATCGCAATCCGCTCGGCTTCCAGGTCGAGAATTATCGAGCCGATCCGGAGGTGGTCCGGTGAAGCGGCTCCTGACCCTTGCAGCAATGTGCCTCCTCGGTGCCCAGCCCGCTCTGGCCGAGGACACACCTCGCGGCGGACCGGCCGACCCGCGGGTCAAATTCGTCGATTATCAGGAGACGCAGGTCTACCGGATTGTCGGCACCTTCCGCACGGCGACCCAGATCGTGCTCGGCGACGGCGAGACGATCGAGCATGTGGCCCTTGGCGACACCGTGTCATGGGAAGTGGCCGTTGCCGGACATATCCTCTTTCTCAAGCCGCGCGAGCGCGCTGGCCCCACCAACCTCATCGTCACCACCAACCACGGCGGAGAACTGCGCAACTATGCGTTCGAGCTGACCACCCGGCGCGGCGCGATCAGCAGCGCAAGTTCGGATGCCTTCTTCCAGGTGCGCTTCCGCTATCCCCGCGATGAGGCGGAACGCGCAGCCCGGATGCAAGCCGCGCAGGAAGCCCAGCGCGTCGCTGCGATGCAGGCAAGCGCAGTGCGCGGCGCACTCGACCACGGCGTCATCGAAGGTCCGCGCAATCTCAACTACAAGGTCCAGGGCTCAAGCGCGCTGCAGCCCTCCGAGATCTCGGACAACGGCAAGTTCACGGTGCTCCGCTTCCCGGGCAATCATGAAATTCCCGCCATCTACATGGTGCGCCCGGATGGGTCGGAAACGCTCGTCCCGTTCGACGTCCGCGATGAATTCGTGGTCGTTCACCTCGTGGCGACCCAGCTCCGGCTGCGGCGCAATCGCGAGGTGCTGTGCATCTATAACCAGGCGCCGACACCCTATGGTCTCGACGCCGGCACCAACACGGCATCGTCGCATGTCGACCGCACCGTACAGGACCCGAAGGAGTGAGCGCGATGGACGAAACCGCGTCGGACGATCGCCGCCCGATCACTGGAGATCCTACGCCCGAGCGCGACGAGATCCTGCGCGACCGGGGTATCGATCCCATCGGCGGCATGACGCCGGCGAAGCGCAACACCGCGCTAATCTTCGCCGGCACCGCGATGGTGCTCGGTATCTTGTGGGTCAATTCAGGCCCGAGCGGGAAACCGGCGGCCAACCTGATGGCGAAGCCCGAAGCCACCGCCAAGCGCACGGACCTGTCGGCACGCGAAACTGTCGCCTATGACGCGGTCGCGGCGCGACCCAAGCCTCTTGGCGCCCCGCAGTCCGATCCCAATGCGCCGGTCCTCAACCCCGGGCCGGATGGCCAGGTGGTCGGATCCGACGGGCAGATCGTGCCGGCGATGCAGCCTGGCGCTACGCCTGCGCCTTCGGCGCAGAACAATCGTCAGAACATCGCCGAACAGGCCCGGCGCTCGACACTGATTGCCTATGGCGGGCGATCCCAGGGGCTCGCGACGTCGGCACCGGACGGTACTGGCAGTGGCAGGCCGGGTTCTCTTATGGCGCCCGGGGAGGATGTCGACGGCCAGCCACAGCGCGGCGCGCCCAATGCACTGGATGCGCTTCGGCAAAGTTCGCCAATCGGCGAGGCACGCGCCTCGATGCTGCCTAATCGCAACTATCTCGTCACCGCCGGCACCTTGATCCCGTGCGTTCTTCAGACAGCGATGAATTCCGCCCAGCCCGGCTACACATCGTGCCTTATCCCGCGCGATGTCTATTCCGAGAATGGGCGCGTCGTCCTCATGGAAAAGGGCACCAAGGTCGTCGGCGAATATCATGGCGGGATCCAGCAAGGTCAGAACCGCCTGTTCGTGCTGTGGACCCGCGCGGTCACACCGCAAGGGGTGCGCATCGACCTCGCATCGCCAGGTTCGGACGCATTGGGCCGGGCCGGGATCGCAGGCTCGGTCGATACCTTCTTCTGGGCACGGTTCGGCAGCGCGCTCCTGCTCTCGCTGGTCGACGATGGCGCCTATATCGCCGGCCAGGCGGTCGCCAATGGCAACAATAATTTCAACAACACCACGCGGGCGCCGAGCGAAGGCGCGAGCATCGCCCTTCAGAACAGCATCAACATCCGACCCGTGCTCAAGAAGAACCAGGGCGAGGAAGTCGGCATCTTCGTCGCCAAGGATTTCAATTTCGCGGACGTCTACAATCTCGAGCTGCGGCGCGAGAAATGAGCGACACGGCGGTCCTCCGGCATTTTCTCAATCCGATCATGCCGCTGCTGGAGCCTGCCGAGGTGACCGAGCTCGTCATCAACCGGCCGGGTGAGGTCGGCATCGAGGATCATCGCGGCTGGCATTGGCATGATGTCGCCGAACTCGACAGCGAGTGGCTGGCGACGCTGGCTGTCGCGGCGGCCAGCTTCACGCGCCAGGACATCAATGCCGAGACGCCGATCTGCTCGACGATCCTGCCCGGCGGCGAACGCTGCCAGATCGTGATCCCCTCGGTCACTCCAACGGGATCGCCCTCCTTCACCATCCGCAAGCCATCGCGGGTGAACCTTGCAGTCGACCAGCTTGCCCAGGCCGGCCTGTTCGCCGGCACGCGCGCCGCAGCGCGGGGTCTGACCGACGTCGACGCGAAGATGGTCGCGATGCGGGACGCCGGCGACTGGCCGGCTTTCTTCAGAACCGCGGTGGCGGCGCGCAAGAATATCCTGGTGAGCGGCGCGACCGGATCGGGGAAGACCACCTTTGCCAAGGCGCTGATCCAGCTCATCCCGCGCGACGAGCGTCTGCTGACGATCGAGGACACACGCGAGCTTGTCGTCGACCACCGCAATGTCGTCCACATGGTCTATTCGAGCGAGCGACAGGGGCTGGCCAAGGTCGGACCCAAGCAGCTTCTCGAGAGCGCATTGCGCATGCGCCCCGATCGCATCCTGCTGCAGGAACTGCGTGACGGCACCGCCTTCTTCTACCTGCGCAATGTCAACTCAGGTCACCCAGGTTCGATCACGACGGTCCACGCTGGGTCCGCGATGGGCGCGTTCGAGCAGCTGACCCTGCTCGTCAAGGAATCCGAAGGCGGTTGCGATCTGGCGCGCGACGACATTCGCGGGCTGCTGCGCATGCTGGTCGATGTCGTCGTCCAGACCCGCAAGCGAGACGGAAAATTCGAAGTCGAGGAGGTGCATTTTGACCCGGCTGTCGCAAGCCAGTCCTCTCACTAAGGTCGCGCTTGTCGGCGGCGCTCTGTTGGGAGCGGCGCTCGCATGCGCGCTTTGCGCGATATTGGTGGCGCTGATCGGGCTGAAGCAGATCGGACCGAACATGCAGGTGACGGCACTGCCGTCGTGGCTGTGGTATTATCGCGCCGACCCGCTTCTCCATCTTTGGCTGCAGCGCGGCGCGATGGTGAGCGGTGCGATCGCCTTCATCATCCTGCTCGTCATTCTCAAGCGCGGTCGATCCCTGCACGGTGAGGCGCGCTTTGCGCGCGAAAGCGAGATCAGGCGCGAGCAGCTCCGCGCAAAGTCGGGCATCATCGTCGGCCAGAAAGGCGGTCGCTATCTGGTGTTCGGCGGGACCGAGCATGTCCTGCTCGAAGCCCCGACCCGGGCCGGTCCACCTGTTCGATCCTCTCGACCCCGAAGGCCGCACCGCGCGCTACAATCCGCTGAGCTATATTGATCGGCTCGACGACATAGACGTCGTCAACGAACTCCAGAAGATCGGCGGGATGCTGTTCCCGTCGCCTGAGAAGGCGGATCCGTTCTGGGCCGAGGCAGCGCGCGCCGCCTTTGTCGGCGTCGGGGCGCTTGTCGCCGCCAATCCTGCCTTGCCCTTCACGATCGGCGAGATCTACCGCCGCATGACGACTGGCGACCCGAAGGTCGAATTGCCCAAGGTGGTCGAAGAGGCGCAGCAGCGCGGGCAGCGGCTGAGCCAGGCCTGTGTGTCGGCCCTGAGCGATTTCACCTCCGCGTCCGACAATACTTTTTCCGGGATCAAGCAGACGATCACGTCCAAACTGAACCTGTGGCTCAACCCGTTCGTCGATGCCGCGACCTCGGAGACCGATTTTGATCTGCGGCAGGTTCGCCGGGAGCGCATGTCGATCTATCTTGGGGTGTCGCCGGACAATATCGACCGCATCGCGCCGGTCTATAATCTCTTCCTCCAGCAGCTGATCGACCTCAACACGCGAGAGTTGCCGGCGACGGGCGGGAACGTGCCAGTGCTGGTCTTGCTCGATGAGTTCGCCCGGCTCGGCAAGGCCCCCGTCATAGCGTCGGCTTTCTCCTATGTGGCAGGCTATGGCCTGCGCCTGCTGCCCGTGATCCAGAGCCGTTCGCAGCCACGCGCGCTCTACGGCCCAGACGTCACCGATGAGATCATCGCAAACTGCGGCCTTGAAGTGGTCTTCACGCCAAAGGAGCTGAAGGTCGCCAATGAACTGTCCGAGCGGCTCGGTTTTTTCACGATGAACGTGAAATCGAAGAGCCGCACGATCCACGGGATGCTCGCCAATCGCAGCATTTCGGAGAGCGACCAGCGCCGCGCGCTGATGATGCCGCAGGAACTGATGCAGATGCCCAAGGGCGATCTGCTGCTTCTGCGGGGCGGCATTCCGCCAGTCCGCGGCCGCAAGATCGAATTTTTCCGGTCGCGCCGGTTCACCGATCGGATTTGCGACCCGCCAAAGGTTGCGCCCCGCCTCGTTCGCCTGCCGACGCCCAAACCCGTGGCGGCGGCGATCATCGGCGCGGGCTCGGATGTGCTCGCCCAAGCGATCGAAGCCAAGCGCGCCGCTCTGCACCCATCTGCCCCGCCTGCTGAAAAGGAGCCTGTCGTGACCAGAATGTTGAGCGCCGACGAACTGTCGGGCACGGTCGAGATAACCGACGACATGCTCGTGCTTGGCGAATTGGAGGAATTGCCGGCGCCGGGCGACGAAGAAGCCGCGCTGGCCTTCGTCATGGCGATGGCGGCGCGCGCGGCGGTCGAACCCGAGGAGGATCAGGAGATGGCGGATACATTAGCAGACGGCAGGCAGCATCATGGCCGCTGAGAGCAAGGCGAGCGCGCCGCGGCGCCGAACAAACGGCATCGCGATCGACGACAAGACGGTGAGCAAGGCGGTCGGCACCAAAGATCGGTCGGACCCTGTCGAACCCGAGATTGCGATTGCCCCGACACCTCCCGTCAAGGCGGATGCCAGGCAGGCGCCTACGGCCCCGTCGGTCGTAGCGGGCGATCTGCCCGAGGCAGTGCGCAAACGCTATTATGCCGACAAGGCGAAATGGTCGGGCGATCCGGCCTATTTCACCTCGGCCGACGCGAAGGATCCCGCGTTTCGCGATCAGGGACGGCGGCTGCTGACGGCCAATGAGAGCCAGGAAGTCGTCAAGGACATGGTGGCGATCGCGCAGCATCGTGGATGGGACCGCATCCATATCACCGGATCCGAGACCTTTCGTCGGGCGGCCTGGCTCGAGGCTTCGCGAAACGGCCTCGAAGTCCGGGGCTATAAGCCCAATGAGCGCGACCTGCAGGAGCTTGATCGCGTGCGCGGCGAGGCGAGCAAGAACAGCATCGCGCCGATAACGTCGCGGGATGCCGCCGAGAGCAGAGACCCCGCGCCGGCCCGCCGGTCGTCGACGCAGGGTCAGGCGGATCGCGCGCCGCCGCGCGGATCGGACCGGAGCCTGCCGAACGATCGCGCGATCGACAGCCAGTTGCGGGTCATGGAAGCGGTCGTGCAGCGCACCCTGTTCGACAATCCCGAGGCGATCATGCGGGTCATGGGGGTCGCCCGGGCGCAGCTTCAGGCGCATGTCGCAGCGGGGCGCACCATAAAGCCTGCCGAAGTCCGGGATCGGGGTCCGTCGGTGCAGCGAAGCGTGGAGCCTGCCGCGGCGCCCGCGCGCGGCGCGACAGTACGGCCTGGCCGCGAGCATAAACCGCCGGAACGCAATCGGGCCCGCTGACGCTGCGTATCGATTGGTTCATCAATCGCGCATTCTGTTCGTCTGAAGCGAACGAAATCGCGATATTATAAACTGATCCTTGTCAGCGGTTCAGAAATACGGCAATTTGTTCGGTATGGACGGACAAAGGCGCCAGACTCTGAACCAGCTTCTCACGGCGTTGCCGCCGGGTCTGCTCGTGGATTCGGCGTGGTTGCAGGCGCAGGGCGTCGCCCGCACATCGGTCCATGATTATGTTCGGCGCGGGTGGCTCGAGCGCGTCGCGCCCCGGGTCTATCGGCGCACGACGACACAAGGTGCCGCAGCATCGCTGCGATGGGACATGGCAGTGATGTCGGCGCAGCGGACCGCAGCCGGCGAACTCTATGTGGGCGGCATAACCGCTCTCGAGCTCCATGGTCTCGGGCATTTCGCCCGGCTCGGCGGGGAACGGACGGTCCATCTCTACGACCCGGACCATGCAGCCCCTTCCTGGCTCGCGACCTTGTCCACCAACGCCCAGCTCGTGATGCACCGACGCACGCTGTTCGAGGCGTCGGACCTCGGCATCGACTGGCACCGCCTCGATCTCGGCACTACGCGGCTCGGCGATGTGGCGGCCTCGCCACAGGCCAGCGAAGCCTGGGATCATTTCCTCCGCGTCGCCAGCGCCGAGCGTGCGACGATCGAGCTGATGGACGATGTGCCTGCGAGCCTTACCTTCGACCATGCCGACAAGATCTTCGAGAACCTCACGACCCTTCGTCCCCGGCTGGTGACGGACCTGCTGAAAAGCTGCACGAGTATCAGGGCCAAGCGACTGTTCCTGTTCTTCGCCGATCGTCACGCGCATGGCTGGGCGAAGCGGATCGATCGCGACGTCGTCGATCTGGGCCGGGGCAAACGCCAGCTCGTACCCGGTGGCCGACTGGACACACGGTATCAGATCACGGTGCCCGAAGCCTTCGGCCCCAAAACCGAAAGTGAAGACCAATGACGGCGCAGATCTATGCGGACCAGGTACGACTGCTGGTCCGCGCCATCCCGGAAATCGCGCAGGAGGAGATCTTCGCGCTCAAGGGCGGAACGGCGATCAACCTGTTCGTGCGGGATCTCCCACGCCTGTCGGTCGACATCGACCTTGTCTACCTGCCGGTTGCCGATCGCGAGAGCTCATTGCAGGCCGTGAGAGACGGGCTCGAACGGGTCGCGGGCCGTCTCGAACGGGGTGGCCGCATGGCGGTCGAGCGTCGCCTGCTTCCCGACGGCAAGCGTCTTGTCGTCCAAGCCGACGGTGTGACGATCAAGATCGAGGTCTCGCCGGTCTTGCGCGGAACGGTATTTTCGCCTGCCGTGCGATCGGTCAGCCGCGCGGTCGAAGACCGTTTCGGTTTTGCCGAGATGCAGCTGGTGTCCGAGGCAGATCTCTATGCGGGCAAGATCGCGGCCGCGCTCGACCGCCAGCACCCGCGCGATCTGTTCGACATTCATTTTCTCTTCGCCAATGAAGGGATCAGCGATGACCTCTTCAAGGCGTTCCTCATCTACCTCGTCAGTCATCCGCGCCCTGCCCATGAGTTGCTATGTCCGCACCGGCTCGACATCCGCGATCAATATGGTGCGGAGTTTCTCGGCATGACCGTCACGGACCTGCCGCTCGAGGCGCTGCTCGACGCGCGCGAGCGCCTGATCAGCGAACTTGGCGAACGGGCGCGACAGCCCGCCAACAGGCGCTTCCTCATGTCGTTTCACGAACTCGCGCCCGATTGGTCGGCGGTCGGGCTCGATCCGGAGATTGCCGAACTGCCTGCGCTGCGGTGGAAGGCGATCAATCTCGAGCGTCTACAGCGCGAGAACCCGGACAAATTCGCTGGCCAGCTCCGCGCTCTTGGCGACTGCATCGGCGAGGAGACGGCGTAAGCCTCGCCCGTTTTGTTCCATCTATGTTCCGTGATAAGCTCTCGCATCGATTCGTTTTGTGAGATGCGAGAGGTGAGCCATGTCACGGCTCTACACAGTCATCAGTACAGCTGCCGACATCGCCGCGCATTTCAATGCCGAGGCGAAGGCTGATCTTGTCGTCCCTTCGGAGACTGTCGAGGCACTGCCAGGCCTGGTCATCTTCGAAAAGGGCGGCCGTCGGATCCTGCGCGAAATGGACTGGGGCTTTCCGCGGCTCACCCGTGAGATGCGCGAACGGGACGAGCCGCCAGGCCGGATCGGTCTCGTCGCCGACCTGACCAATCCGCTGTGGGACAGCATGGTCGTCCACCCGCAATATCGCTGCCTCATTCCGCTCACCCATTTCGCCAATCCGCACGGCGATGCGAGAGCCAAGACGCGCAGCTGGTTTTCGATCGTCGACCGGCCCCTTCTTGCCTGGGCGGGCTTCTGTCGCAACGTGCCGGACTATGGGCCGGTCTATGCCGGCATGACGATGGACGCGAACAGCGCGGTCATGCCGTATAATGATCGCATGCCCGTGCTGCTGGAGTCACAGGATTATGCGCGCTGGCTGGGCGGCAGCATTCAGGATGTCATCGGCTTCCAGTTTCGCCCGCCCATCGCGGCCGAGCGGATGCAGGTACTCGATAGTGACGATCTCTGGCGCAGCGGCGATCTGCCGGTTGCGCTGCGCCCGCAAATGGCATTGCTCTGAGCGTGGCAGTGAGCAAGAACCCGTACAGTCGCCTCGCCGAGGGTAGCCATGTGTAATCTCTATACCGTGCGCAAAAGCGCTGCCGAGGTCGCCGCCCATTTCGGTGTTGCCGCACCGGCGTCGTTCAACACGCCCGAGGAGACCCTGCCGGGATATCCGGGAATGGTGGTGCGCGAGGCCGATGGCGAGAGGGTACTTGAATCGATGGTCTGGGGCTTTCCCCGACCCATGAAGAGCAAGAAGACCGGTGTCCCGATCAAGCCGAAGCCGGTCAACAATATCGCTGATCTCACCAACTTCATGTGGCGGGGGATCGCGCCCAAGCCTCAGTGGCGTTGCCTCATTCCGCTGACGGGATTTGCCGAGGCAGAAGGCGAGAAGGGATCGATGACCCGGACCTGGTTTCGCGTGAAGGATGCCCCGATCTTCGCTTGGGCGGGGATGTGGCGGCACAGCGATGAATGGGGTGCAGTCTATTCGGGACTGATGACCGATGCGAACGCAGCGATCGCACCGGTCCACAACCGAATGCCCGTCCTGCTACAGGAGGACGAATATGATCGATGGCTGCACGGCTCGCTCGCCGATGTTGAAGCGTTCCGGGATCGGGTGTTCCCGGACAAGTTGATCGAGATGGACAGGACCACCGAGCTGTGGTCGCGCCGCGCGGCAAAATCGGCGGAGACGAACTAGCCAGCGCCAGTCAGGCGCGAAGACCCCTGCGCGCCATTTCCGACCTCGCCATGCGTCCGAGCGGCGCTGTGTCGCTGGTCCCAAATATGTCCTCGAGATCGAGAAGATCTTCGTCGCCAAGCGCCCCGATCGACTGCTCGATCTCGCGAAGGGTGGAGATAGCGCGGGTGTCGCGTCGAGCCCGCCATCGAGAGTGAAGGCGTTTCATGGCGCGAGAGTAGCAAGGATGCGCGCGCCCAGCAGCGTATCGCGTTCCCTTTCCCCTGTTGAAAATTCGAATTGGCGACGTCCTAAGTCGCCTTCGTGATTGCAAATTCGACCCGATCTGGCCTAATTGACCTTGCCCGTGGAGACATGGGTGGAGGCGTCGAAACCTTCAAAAGCGAGAGCCGGTCCCAGCTATGGAGACCGGGTGGCGGACGCGTATGTCCAAGGCCACCCGGCCCAAAGGCGGCCGCGCCTGTCTCGTTTCAGGTTTCGAACACCCGGTTCCAACGCCGGCACGCCTCATAATTCAGGGCGTGCCGCCGGCTGTCCGGAGAAGATGGCTTCGGGGTGGCGCGAGCGCTCGACAAAGGGAACTGGAGCGTGATCAACGACCTGAGCTTTGGTGGACGTCTGTCCGTCTCTCCAGCTTTTTGATGGAGCCTGAAGACAAGGATCCGGTCGTCAGCGCGATCGGCGGGACCCTCGGGATCATCGGCGCTCTACTGGCGCGCGCTGGCGTCGCATCCCTGGAGGAATTTGCAGGCGCTCTGAGCGTCTATGCGCGCGTCACGCGCGAGACCGATCCCGATCAGGCCGAAATCCTGGACCAATGGGTGTCGATGCTACGTACCCTCGCGGCCCGCAGCGCCCCGCCCAACTAGCGGCGCGGCGCAACCGATCGCTCAGCGTTCCCGGTCACGCGGCTTGTGCGGCTCCCGGTCTGGCTTGTCCGCAGCCTTGGATCCCATCTCTGGCGTGCGCTCCCCCTGCCCGGCTGCGCGCTGCGCCATCATGATCTCACGCGCACGGGCAAGGCGCCGGGACACGGCCGGCGGCATGGCGGCCACGAAGCTGGTCACATCCTGCGCCAGCGCCAGATCCTCTTCCTTGCCCGTTGCCGCGAGCGCGGCGGCCGCCTGCGCATAGGTCGCACGAATGAACTTCTGACGGCCAAGCGCCGCCACATCCTCGGCCCTGCGTTCGGGCTCGGCAGAGTTCGCGAAGGTTTCAGCGCGCTCTTCGGTCAGGCGGTGAATGTCGAGCCCCTTGCCCTCTCCTGCGCCAAGGCCGTCGGTCCGCGCGTCGAGATGCCGCGCCGAAGAGCGGATGCGCTTCTGGACATGGCCCCGCGCCCGGCGCGGCGTGGCTTCGGCGGCGCCCCCCCGCTCGCGCAGCTCATGCGCAAAGCTTTCACGCCAATGATGCAGGTCGGCTTTGCGCGGATTGAACCGGGTGCCGTCCTCGCCCTGGGTGGCGACGGTCAGATGAACATGGGGATGGTCCGTGTCGGTGTGCAGCGCGACCATATAGGCAAACTGCCCCTCAAACTCGACGCGGGCAAAAGCCTGAACTGCGTCATGGATGGTCGCGGCATCGGTCGTGCCGCCCGGCATCGACAGCACCATCGACATCGACGTCGGCCGATCGCGTCCAGTCGGGTTCATCGCATCGTCGAGCATCGCCCAGTCGCTGGCGATTGCCTTCAGCCGCTTCTCGTCGGTGATGATCTCGCCTTCACTGCTGCGCACCTCGAGTTTGCCATGCCGCGAGATGTAGCCGAAATGCTCGGAGAGATGCGCAGGCCCCCGCTGCTTGCCCGAGATCTTGACCATGACCTCGGGCGCCTTGCGCACGATGCGCTCGAGCTTGGCGCGCGCCTGCGCGGGCGTGAGCATGGCCGAGCCATCACCGCCCGCACTGCTCCGGCCGCCCCGTATCCGCAACGTCGCGCCTTTCAACGTACGCTTGCCGCCGCTCGGCGGGCGCCAGGCCTCCATCAGGCTCGGGAGCGGCAGGACGTCTTCGTCGCCGCCGCTCATGCCGGCGTATCCCAATAGCTCGCATCGCCCTTGAGCGCCTGGCCCAGCGCCGCGAGCTTCTTGTCCACATCATCGCGGAAGGACGCAACGCGAGCGGCCTCCCGTGCGAGGTCGAGGCCGGAATCGACCATCGTCGCGGCGTGCAGAGCGTGGACCGCCTGATTGAGGTTGATGCCGATGCGGTTGAGCTCGCGCCAGGACTGCGCGATCGCCGCGCGATCGGGACGCGGTGGCGGTGCCTTGCCGAAGAGACGCCGGCGCAAAAGGGCAACGATCCATTCGGTGCGCTTGAGGCCACGCGCCTCCGCCGCCGCATCGAGCAAGGCCAGGTCGCTCGGGGTCAGGCGAACCTCGACCCGGCCCGTCGTGCGCTCGCGAGGCGCCGGCACCACGACATCGTCCGCGTTCGTGCGCAGCGCCTCGTCGACCAGCCCACGCAGCAGTGCCGAGCGGCCGCCGCGGGAGGCTGCCATCGCATCGAAGCGCGCCGCGAGATCATCGGGCAGGCGGAGGCCGAAAAAAGCCATGCGCCATCCTATTGTTAAACATCCCCGGCGACAAGCCTATCCGGCCCTCACCTTAATTGACCCCTTCCATAGTCTGCTCAAGCAGACTCGCAGCCTCTCTGGAAGAAGCGCCTCACCGGCTGCGCAAGCAAGCCCGAAATGATCGTTGAAAAGAAAATGGCGGCATCCCTGAAGGAGGGATGCCGCCATCATTCGATCTGAAAATTCAAGCTTACTGACGCGGAGTGAGTGGTGCTGTTGGCCGGGGCCAGCGCTACCCATCATTGTCCGGGTGCGGCGGGTTGGCCTCGTCGATCAAGCGCTGGATGGCCGCGATCGGCGTATCATCCTCGAGCCGGATCATCGCGCCGCAGGAACAGGCAGCGGCTTTCTGCAAGCGCATCTGCCGGTACGGAACACTCAGTTCGGCTCCACATTTCGGGCAATCCACCTGTGCGCAGATATCGTCCAGTTCGCCGGTCATCATGCCTCCTTGCGCGAAGCGACTCATCGCAGGTTGAGAAACAGCCTACTCCAGTCCAGCGCTCATTCGAACGACAGATCGCGCGAGGCGACCTCACCCTCATCGCCGTCATCGAACACCACCCGAACGCGCTCGGGCAATATGAGCCGGGCGGATCGGGCGCCGACCATCACCTTGACGGGGCTGGGCGCCACGATCGGACGCGCGTGCCCTGCCCGGCCCGTCGGCTTGGCTGGCGATGGTGCGGCGGGCACGGCTGCCGGCGCGGTGGGCGCAGGCGCGGAACCGGCATCGACCGCACCCTTGAGCGAGGCAATGAACCGGCTACCTTCGGCAAGCGTGACGCCACGCTCGCCCAGTCCTGCGACGAACCCGCGCACCTCGACCGGATGCTTGCGGGCGGCGCGGTGGAGATCGTAGAGGACGCGGATGGGGGCCTTGTCGATCGCCTCGCGCAGATAAGGCTCCATCTCGCCATAGGCTGCGTAGAGCGAGACGAACTGCTTGGACCGGCCGAGCGCCTTGGCGATCTCGGCCTGGGTCTTGCCCTGCGCCAGCATGCGCTCGACGCCAAGCGCGAGTTCACGCGACGAGAGGCTGGCGCGCTGATCATTCTCGACGATCTGATCGGCGAGGACGTCACCGCCCTCCCCCGCTTCGCTGACGATCGCCGGAATGGTCGTCTTGCCCGCCGCGAGCGATGCGCGGTAGCGCCGTTCGCCCATGCGGATGACATGTTTGCCGTCCGCATTCCTGGGGCGAACGATGATCGGCTGCAGCACGCCGCGCACCTCGATCGACGCTGCAAGCTCGGCGAGTTCCACTTCGTCGAAGTGCGTGCGCGGATTGCCGGGGTCGGGCATCACCCAGTCGAGCGGCAAGTCCTCGACGCGCCGTGCGCTCTCATGCGCGCCCACGAGCATTCCGAACTCTTCGGCGCGCTGATCGAATTTGCCCATCAGGCGCTCTCCTTCGCCCGCGCATCGACGCGCCGTTCTACTTCGGCGAGGATCGAGCGGATCTCGTCCGAGGCCGCCTTGGCGCCGCTGCCCGTTTCATGCCAGACCGCATGATGGTTCTCGGCCGAATGCTTGTAGGTCGGGCGCGCCTTCACGAAGGCCGGGAACATGAGCGCCGGGCCGACCGCCTGGGTGAGCTTGACCGCATTGTCCATGTCCCGCTTGTCGAAGGCATTGACCATCGAGGGCAGCAGCCCGAGGAAATTGACCTTGCGCCCGCCGCGCGCGCCCTCGGCCTTCTTGAGCGCGGTCAGCAGCATCTTGGCGCATTCCAGCGAATCCTCGGCGACCTGAACCGGCGCGATGACTTCGTCCGCGACCGCCATCGCGCTCAAGGTGAGCTCGTCCCATTTGGGTCCGGTGTCGATCACACAATAATCGAAGTGGTGAGGCAGCTCGCGGAAGCGGACGATAAAGTCATGCACGTCCTGCGCGGCCTTGACCATCTCGAGACGCGGATCGGCCGCGAACACGGTGATGCCGGCTGCGTCGTCCAGCGCCAGTTTTGCGTCGGGATCGAACAGGTCGGCGGAAAACCAGCCGGTCCGTTCCTTCGCGAGCCGGCGGGTCGAAGATCCCTGCGGATCGAGATCAATGAACGCGACCCGCCGCCCTGCCTGCTCGGCCAGATACCAGGCGAGATGGGTTGCAAAGAAGGTCTTGCCGACGCCGCCCTTGAGCAGGCTGATGACGATGGTCTTCACATCATGTTTCCCTGCCAGGCGCCGCGCTCAGAAATCGTCGCCACCGTTGCGAAGGTTGCGCTCATAATGGTCGCGCGCCGACCAGTCCCCGCCGCCGCTGCCGAACCGGGGGCCGACATCGCGGAACAGATAGACGGTGAAGGCGAAGCACGCGAAACCGAAGAGGATCGCGTGATCGGGATGCTGGGAAAAATATTCCGCCATGATCAGTCTCCTGTAGCAGCCGCGGGCCGGGGCTGCCGGCCGCGTTGGTCGCGAAGTTCCGCATCGGGGACATCAAGACCATAGGTTTGCTTCAGCGCGTTCATGACGAGCGCGCGGATGGTGATATTATCGTGGTCGAGCGCGAGCCTCGCGATCGCGGCGTGCATCTGCGGGGTGACCCGCAGCTGCAGAAAGGCCGAGCGCCGTTCCTCGCTCCCCTGCCCCTCCGTCACCATATGCTCTCTCTCCTCTCGCGCTGCCCGGATGATCCGCGCCCACCGTATTGAATTCAATACGGTCGCGATGAGGCGTCTCCCCGGCACGACCGGCGCAGCGCGCACCAAAGTCTGCTCGAGCAGACTTTGCCCGGCACCGCCTTCATGAGGAGGGCTGGCCCCGCCGCGCGGGGCCAGCATGGCTTAATACTCTTGCGCGAGAAGAATGGTCAGCACGCGCGTGGTGACATTCTCGTCGGTCGGATCGGGCGAGCCGAACTCCAGCGCGCGGTCATAATAGTCGATCTTCCAGTAGAGCACCGCGTCGCGGAAGGTGAACCGGCCGAAATCGCGCTCGCCATGCGGATCCACGTCGGGACCGAAGCTGTCATAGTCGCGGATGGTGCGCAGCAATTGCGCCCGGGCCTGAAAGTTGCGGAACAGGCTGACGTCGCCGATCAGGCTCTGAACGCCGATGGTCATGACCACGCGGTTATGGCCTGGCTGGGTGAGTGAGCGGCGCAGCGCGTCATTGAGCTGGGCGATGGTTGCAGTGCGATCGGGCTGCGAAGAGGTATGGCTCTGATGCTCGGGCATGCGATCTGTCCTGTGCGTTCGAAACCCCGCCGATCGGGGTCTTTCAACACGGGCCGGCGCGCCGGGGCACAGCAGGCTCGCGCACCCGTAGGGTCGCAACGGCAGTGGAGAAGCCCGGCCACGGGCTTGCGCGGGACAGCGCCTCGGCGAGACCCGGACATGGTGATGACACCCGAGCTTTGGGCGGCACACAGGAACAGGTGATTTCGCTGGACGGGCATCAGAATGCTGGACCGGACGGTGACGCGGACTATCATTGCCCGATGACCGCTGCTCTTCACATCCTCTGGCCTGTCGCGCTGCGCAGCATCGGCGCGATGCAGCGGCACAAAGTCCTGGTGCGCAGCCAATGCCGGCGGTGCGGGGCGCTGATGCGTGTCGACCTGGACGACATGGTCGCGCGCCATGGCAGCAGCGGTTCGCTCATCGACGTACAGGAGCGCTGCCGCATGGTCGCCTGTGACGGTGCGGCCTTCTATCTGGCCTCGCCCGGCTATGGCGGTCCATGGCGAACATTGCTGGGCGATCCCGGCCTCGCCGAGGGCCTCGCCAATGGCGTCGCGCCGGTCACGGCCGAGACGCTGCTTGGGCCGACCGCCCGCTAGAGCAATCGCCTTTCCAGCAAGGGATCGTTACCCGGCAGGGCCGAGACCCGGCACGGGGCTCGGGGCGTCAGCCTAGAGCCCGGTCCGGCGCAGCCGGTGCCCCGACCTCCCTCAATCCAGCGGACCGAACAATCTGGTCAGGATCAGATCGAGCGTCGCGACCTTCTCGAATTGTCCCTTGGCGATCACCCGGTGCATCGGTCTTTCGTTCTTCTTGCCCTGCGCCGTTCCCTTGGCATGGCGTGCGACCGGAAAGCCGCGAATATCGGGCAACGGCACATCGGGCGCATTGCCGAACCAGAGATAGGACAGGAGATCGAGGTCGGGTGACACCACGATCCAGATGATGCAGCCGCTCGGCTTCTCCATGAGTTTGAGGTTTGCGGTCACGCGCGGCGCCCGCCCGCCCAAGGTCACCGTCTTGAACTGGATATGCCGGGTAATCGCCTTGTAGCTCATCACCAGATCATAGCCGCCGGCATCGAACTCCGAGCGCAGCACCTCGACTCCGGTAATCCCGCGCTGCCATAGACGCCGCAGCGCCTCGCCTACAAAGACATGCTCGACAATGCGCTCGCGCAGGGTCGAGTGCAGATAATGGGCGCTGGTCTGGCTCGGCAGGTCTTCCAATGGCAACGGATCTCGAAAGGCGGCGGGGGCGGCAGCCCCCGCCTGATTGTCAGGCGAAGGGATCATATTCGTTGAGCACGGCGACGTCGCCATCGAAGTCGTCGGCGGTGATGACGGCGAACTGCGTTCCGATTGCGATGACCATCGTGGCGGCCATCAGGGTCTTCGAGAGAGTGAGTGCGCTTTTGCGGGCGGTCCCAAGATCGGTGAACATATCGAGGCTCCTTGTGGTGCCGGCGGGTTCATCCCCGCTCGACTGGCGCCCGAAGCGTCGCTCCCGTGGCCGCGATCACCTTTTGGCGGCACGGCAAAAGGCCGTAGCGTGAGCGTACGGACCCTTTACGGGTTGATCGAATAGGTCCGCGGGAGCGACCAAGGATTGCGCCTCAAAGAGCGGGGTGATCCCGTCGGCCGGCATGAGACGTCCCGCCACCGACCCCGTCGCCCAGGATGCACGCCGCGCCGGTTGCCCCTTTGTTCGTGATGGTCAGGACGGCTAGAGCGGGGCCGATGACCCTTTCCTACCGACACGCCCTCGCAGCCCTGTTGTTCGTTTGCTCCCTGTCGAGCGCGGCAGCGCTCCCCGCCGCGACCGGCAAAATCCGCTCTGTGACCGACGGCGACACCTTTCGCCTGATGAGTGGCGAGCGGATTCGGATCGCCGATATCGATGCGCCCGAGAGCCGCGCCGGCCAGGCCAAATGCGCTGCCGAGCTCGCGCGCGGCAAGGCGGCGACCCGCCAGGCGAAAGCCCTGCTCGATGGCAAGACGATCCGCTTCGAGCGGATCGGGCGCAGCTATAATCGCACTGTCGCGCGCGTCACGCTCGACGGGCGCGATCTGGCCGCAAGGCTGATCAGCATCGGCGCAGCACGGCCCTGGCTGCGCCGCCAGCCCAAGCCCGACTGGTGCCGCGCGCGATAGGCGTCACGGCGCCTATGCTCAGGTCCAGAAAGAGGAAGAAATGGACCCGCCGGAACGGGGGAACCGGCGGGTCCGTATCAGGGGCCGCATGAGCGGGGGGAAACAAGCGGCCTCGTCTTTTAGAACCGATCGACGCGCGAGCGGTTCCTCGCCTCAGCGCGGGGCCAGGCGCGCCAGCGTCGCTGCATCGGCCTCGCCGCCAAACCAGCGATCGAGCGCGGCCGTGAACAGCCCCCCGCCCCCGGCTTCGACGAACAGGGTGAGGGACGAGCGCAGCTTCAGCGCATCGATGCCACCGAACACCGCCTCGGCACTGGTGCCGGTGAGGTCCTGCAGCGCCGCCACGCAATCGCGCAGCCGGGCACCCAGCACCGGGTGCGCAAGATAGGCGCGCGCCTCGTCGAGTGATGCGATCGCGTAGCGCCGCGCCATCTCGCTCGACCCGAGACCGGCGATCTGCGGAAAGATGAACCACATCCAGTGACTGCGCTTGGCGCCGCGGCGGATCTCGCCAAGGGCCGTGTTATAGATCTGCGCCTGTGCGGCGACGAATCGGTCAAGGTCGAAAGAGGCGGTCATGATGATGCCGTCATAGCCTGCGCGCAGGCGCGCGCCGCCCGGCCGCAAAATTTTTTCTCAAAGATGAAATGCCCGCTCCCCCGCAACTTGGGCCCTCCTGTCAACAAGTCGGAACGGACCCGGTGCTTGACTCTCGATCGCAGCAGTATGAACAAAAAGAGAACATATCAAACCCCGAGTCTTTTGAATGCCATGCGTGAAGCCACCGTCCTTGATCAGCTGCGAGCGCATATTGCGCAGATCGAGGGCAAAGGCGTATGCCACGCAACCACGCCGTTCGGGATCGAGGCGATCGACGCGCGCCTGCCGGGCGGCGGTATTGCCGGCGGCGCGCTCCATGAGGTCGCGGGCAGCCCAGACCTTGCCGACGATGCAAGCGCGACGGTGTTCCTGGCCGGCATTCTCGCGCGGATGGAGGGGCCGGTGCTGTGGTGCCTGCGATGGCGCGACCTGTTTGCCCCCGCGCTCCACCTCGCGGGACTGCATCCTGACCGGGTGATCTATGTCGAGGCGGGCAGCGACACTAATGTGCTGCTCGCGATGGAGGAATGCCTGCGCCATGCCGGGATCGGCGGCGTCGTGGGCGAGATCGGCAAATACAGCACCACCGCCTCCAAGCGGCTGCAGCTCGCAGCCGAAGCGTCGGGCGTGCCGGCTTTCATCTTCCGGCGCGCGTCGAAAGTCGCGCAAGCGGCCGAGGGCACGGCGGCGATCACGCGCTGGCGGGTGACCGCGAGCCCGAGCGAGGATCTCGGCATCCCGAGCCTTGGCCGTCCGCGATGGCAGCTGGCGCTGGAGCGCGTACGCGGCGGTAATCCGCACGCATGGATTGTGGAGGGCTGCGATGCGACGGGTCGTATCGGTCTACCTGCCGCACTGGTCGACCGACCGGCTGCGGCGGGCGACAGCCAAATCGCCGCCTGAAGGGCGTTGCAGCACCACGCCCGACGGACCGCTCGTCACCGCAATTCCTGACCATGGCCGCCGGATCGTCGCGGCGGTGGATGCTGCCGCACGCGCGCTCGGCGTTATGCCCGGCATGACCGTCACCAAGGCGCGGATGCTTGCGCCCGAACTGGAGGTCATCGACGCGCTGCCCGACGCTGACATGGACGGCCTGCGGCGCCTCGCCCTGTGGGCCGGGCAGCGCTATTCGCCGATCGTGGCGCCCGACGCCCCGGACGGGCTGTGGATCGACATCACCGGCTGCGCCTCGCTCTTCGGCAGCGAAACCGCCCTGCTCAAGGATCTGCATCGCCGCATCGCGGCCTTCGGCGTCGCGGTGCATATCGCGGTCGCCGACACGGCGGGCTGCGCGCACGCGGTCGCACGGCATGTCCGCGACGGCAGGCCCGTCGTCATCGAACCGGGGCAACATCGCAGGGCGATGGAGCTGCTCCCGATCCCGGCGCTGCGGCTCGAAGCCGAAATCGTCGAGGGGCTGCGCAAGCTTGGCTTCGAGCGGGTCGAACAACTGCTCGGCGCACCCCGCGCGCCGCTCGCCAAGCGGTTTGGCCGCAGCCTGCATCGCCGTCTCGACCAGGCCATCGGACAGGTCGCCGAACCCATAGAGCCGATCTTTCCGGAACAGATGCCGCGTGCGCGGCGCGGTTTCATGGAGCCGATCGCGACGCCCGAGGCTTTCGCCCAGGTGATCGGCGATCTCGTCGCCGACATTGTCGAACAGCTTGTCCGCGCAGGACGCGGAGGCAGGCGTCTCGATTGCTATTTCCACCGTGTCGATGGCCATTGTCAGGTCATCCGCATCGGGACGGCGACGCCGAGCCGGGATGCGGGGCATCTCGCCAAATTGCTCTGCGCGAAGATCGAAACGGTTGAACCGGGTCTTGGCATCGAGGCGATGACGCTGCTGGTCTCGCTGATGGAGGCGGCCGCGCCGCGACAGGGCGAAAGCCTCGAACAGCTGGGCCGGCGCGGGCCCGATCTGGCTGCGCTGGTCGATACGCTCGCCAACCGCTTCGGCTCCAGAAACCTGCACCGGATGGCGCCTTGCCCGAGCGGCATGCCCGAACGCTCCGCGACCGGCGCGCCGGCGTTGGGTGAGGCGCGCGGCATGGGATGGGACGATGATCTGCCCCGCCCGGCGCGTATGCTGGCCAAACCAGAACCGATCGAGGTGATCGCGCTGTTGCCCGACGATGCACCGCGCATGTTCATCTGGCGCGGCAAGCGATACCGGGTGACGCAGGGCGACGGTCCGGAGCGGCTGCATGGCGAATGGTGGCGCGATGGCGGCATCGAGGGGCGACAGCCGCTCAGCGTGCGCGATTATTATCAGGTCGAGACGGTGAGTGGCGGCCGCTATTGGCTGTTCCGCGCCGGCGACGGCGAGAGCGCCGCGACCGGCCCGATGCGCTGGTTCATCCACGGCGCCTTCGCATGAGCGCGGGCAAACCGGGCTATGTCGAACTGCAGGTGACGACGCATTTCAGTTTCCTGCGCGGGGCATCGAGCCCCGAGGATCTGTTCGCGACGGCAGCGGCGATGGAGATGCCCGCGCTTGGCGTCGTCGACCGCCATTCGGTCGCCGGGATCGTGCGCGCATGGGACGCGGAGCGGCAGACCGGCGTCCGCGCGATCGTCGGCTGCCGGCTCGATCTCACCGATGGCACCGCCCTCCTCGTCTATCCCACCGACAAGGCGGCCTATGGACGCCTGTGCCGACTGCTCAGCATCGGCAAGACGCGCGCGGGCAAGGGGGCCTGCCATCTCGACTGGTCGGATGTGGCCGACTGGAACGAGGGACTGCTGGCGATGCTCGTCCCCGACCGGGCCGATGCCACGACGCAGGCCGCGCTGGCGCGCACGAAGCGGCTGTTTGGCGAGCGCACCTATATGGCGCTGTCGGTCCGGCGGCGGCCAAAGGACGCAATCCGGCTGCGCGACCTGTCGCGGATCGCCGCCGCCGCAGGCGTGCCGACGATCGCGACCAACGACGTCCTCTATCATGTGCCCGAACGCCGCCAGCTGCAGGATGTCGTCACCTGCATCCGCGAGAAATGCACGATCGACACGCTGGGCCGCACGCGCGAGCGGTTCGCCGACCGTTATCTCAAGACCGGCGCGGAGATGACGCGGCTGTTCCGGCGCTATCTCAAGGATAGCAGCCCGGTCGCGCGCAGCGTGGAATTCGCTAGGCGCTGCGCATTCAGTCTCGACGAGCTCAAATATCAATATCCCGACGAGATCCAGGTGCCCGGCCGCACCCCGCAGGAAGAACTGGAACGGCTGACCTGGGAGAAGGCGCCGATGCGCTATCCGCAAGGCGTCGACAACAAGGTGCGCCGGCAGCTCGAACATGAGCTCCAGCTCATCGGGCAACTCGATTACGCCCCCTATTTCCTGACCGTCCATGCGATCGTGGCCGAGGCCCGGCGGCGCGAGATCCTGTGCCAGGGGCGCGGGTCAGCGGCGAACAGCGCGGTCTGTTATGTCCTCGGCATCACCTCGATCGATCCGGTGCGCTCGGAATTGCTGTTCGAACGCTTCGTGTCGGCCGAGCGGCGCGAGCCGCCCGATATCGACGTCGATTTCGAACATGAGCGGCGCGAGGAGGTGATCCAGTGGATCTACGAGACCTATGGCCGAACGCGATCGGCGCTCACCGCCGTCGTGACCCGCTTCCGGGCGCGCGGCGCGGTGCGCGAAGTCGGCAAGGCGCTCGGCCTGTCGGAGGATGTGACGGCGGGTCTGGCCGGGGCGATCTGGGGCTATAGCCGCGAGGGGGTGGAGGAGAAGCACGCGCAGGAGCTCAACCTCGATTTGAGCGACACCCGCCTCGCGCTGACGCTCGACCTCGCCCGCCAACTGATCGACACCCCGCGTCATCTGTCCCAGCATCCCGGTGGCTTCGTGCTGACCCGTGACCGGCTCGACGAACTGGTGCCGATCGAACCGGCGGCGATGGACGATCGCCAGGTGATAGAATGGGATAAAGACGATATCGATCTTCTCGGCTTCATGAAGGTCGATGTGCTTGCGCTCGGCATGTTGAGCTGCATGCGCCGCGCGTTCGAGTTTCTCGAGAACGACAAGGGGCTGCGGCACGACCTCGCGACCATCCCGGCCGAGGATCCCGCGACCTATGCGATGATCCGCAGGGCCGACACATTGGGCGTCTTCCAGATCGAGTCCCGCGCGCAGATGGCCTCGATCCCGCTGATGGCGCCCAAAACCTTCTACGATCTCGTCATCCAGGTCGCGATCGTGCGGCCCGGCCCGATCCAGGGCGACATGGTCCATCCCTATCGCCGCCGTCGCAACGGCGAGGAGGAGGTGACCTATCCGACCGAGGAATTGCGCCGCGTGCTGGAAAAGACGCTCGGCGTGCCGCTCTTTCAGGAACAGGCCATGCGCGTGGCGATCGAATGCGCGGGCTTTACGGCCAGCGAGGCGGACCTGCTGCGCCGTGCGATGGCGACGTTCAAATTGACAGGCGGCGTCAGCCATTTCCGCGACAAGCTCATCAGCGGCATGGTCAGCCGGGGCTATGATCAGGAGTTCGCCGAGAAAACTTTTAAGCAAATTGAAGGCTTCGGCTCCTATGGCTTTCCCGAAAGCCATGCCGCCAGCTTCGCGCTGATCGCCTATGCCTCGTCCTGGATGAAATGCCATCATCCCGACGCCTTCTGCGCGAGCCTCCTCAATGCGCAGCCGATGGGTTTCTATGCCCCGGCGCAGATCGTGCGCGACGCGCGCGAGCATGGCGTCGAAATCCGCCCGATCGACGTCAATGCCAGTCGCTGGGATTGCACGCTTGAAGAGGGCCGCGGTCGCTACAAGGCGGTGCGGCTCGGCCTGCGCATGGCGCGCGATCTGGCCAATGCGGATGCAGCGGCGATCATCACCGCGCGGGGCGGCAGGCCCTATACCAGCATCGAGGAAATCCAGCACCGTGCCGGTGTCGGGCGCGGCGCGCTGGACCGGATTGGCGATGCCGACGGGTTCGGATCGCTCGGCGCCGACCGGCGATCGGGCCTCTGGGCGGTGAAGGGCCTCGGGAACGCGGCGCTGCCGCTGTTCGCAGCAGCGGACGAGCGGGCCGGCAAGCTGCGCGAGGAAGCGATTGAGCCCAGCGTCATCCTGGCCGAGATGGGTGAAGGCGCGGAGGTGGTCGAGGATTATCGCGCCTCAGGTCTGTCGCTGCGCGCGCATCCGGTTGCGTTCCTGCGCGACGAGCTCAAGGCGCGCCGGATGATCACCTGCGAGCAGTTGCGCACCACGCGCGACGGGCGCTGGATCGAACTGGCCGGGCTGGTGCTGGTCCGCCAGAAGCCCGGCAGCGCCAAGGGCGTGATGTTCATCACGCTCGAGGATGAGACGGATGTCGCCAATCTCGTCGTATGGACCAATGTCTTCGAGAAGAACCGCCGCACTGTCCTGGGCGCGTCGATGATGGGGGTGCGCGGTCAGGTCCAGCGCGAAGGCGAGGTGATCCATGTCATTGCGCAGCGGCTCGATGATCTGTCGGGCATGCTGGCGAGCGTCGGACGCCGCACCGACGTCGCCGATATCTACCGGGTGAGCCGTGCGGATATCGTCAGGAACCCGATGGCACCCGACCCGCGCGACCGCGAGCAGCGGCCGCTCGGTCGAGACCCTCGCGACATCTATATCCCCGATCTGCGGTTAGGATCGGGTATCATCCCGGGCCAGCCAACCGAGGGCATCAAGATCAAGCCGCGAGACTTCCGCTGATGGCCGGTAGCCGAACGTCCGGCAAAAAAGCCGGGTTTCGAGGATAATTGCCGCTCACGCGGCGTCGGTTGCCGACCAAGATGCGTCGTTCGCCGGTCGCGCTTTCAACGACAGCTTCTGCCAAAACCTGCCGCTCGGTCGCCGTGAAACCGTCTGGCAGCAATGCGCCCTAAATTCGGACGTTCGGCCTTGTAGCCGACGATCCCGAAAGCCGCCATTCGTTTCGCCAGCGCTCAACTGGTTCAGACCCGACATTGCGCTCACGGCCCAACAGGCGTGGCCACCATTATTTTCGGAGTGCAGCAATCAGGGCGTCCCGAGCCATGGCCACGCGCGGGTGTCGCAGCGATGAGCGTGCCCAGACGAGGTAGTAAGCGTTGCGCGGCACCGTGACCGGGGCAGGTATCTCGATCAGCGTGCAGGCAGCGCGTTCGCTGCGGGTGAGATAGCCAGGCATCACCGTCCAGCCGAGACCCGCGCACAATCCCGACCGTAGCACCCTCAGATCGGGCGCGGTCAACGCGGGCTGGCTCGTCAGCTCGATCTGGTTTGCATGGAGCCAGGTACGCAGCAGCGGTCGGTCGAGGTCGTACGCGAGGTGGGCCGTCCGGTTGAGCCCGTCGGCAAGCGGCAATTCGGCAATCCGCATGGCCACGGCGGGCGAGGCTACGGCGCGCAGGTGCTCTTCGCCCAGCGGATGAAAGGCCAACCGCGGATCTTCGGGCTGCGAGGCGGTGACGGCTAGGTGCACCTTGTCTTCGAGCAGCAAGGCATAGAGCGCCTCGCGCCCGCCGATATGCAGGCGCAGGTCTAGCCCCGCATCCAGCAGCGGCGCCAGTCGGGGCGCGATCATCTCTCCCAGTAGGTCCGACGGCGCGGCGATGTGGACCGTGCCCGAGATGCGCGACGATCGGGCCCGCGCGCTGGCCAGTGCCGATTCCGCCGTGTCGAGGCTGCTTCCGATCGAAGCCGCGAGATCGTCGGCAATCGCTGTTGGTCGAACACCCCGCGAATGGCGATCGAACAAGGGACGGCCCAATTGCGCCTCGAGCGATGCGATGTGCTGCGACGCCGCCGGTTGGGTGATGCCGATTGCCCGGGCCGCCTCGCTCAGCGAACGACGGCGGTAGACTTCAACGAAGGTGCGCAACTGCAGGAGGGACATTGCGGTTCCATAAGCGGATTTATGGCCGTCCGCCATTCCCGCTGGATTTCATGATGCCGTTCCCTGCGTATCTAAGCCGCCGAAAGGAACGATCGAATGCAAAATCGCCGCCAATTGCTGCAAGCCCTCACCGCTGTCCTGGTGGCGGGCGCGGCGCCGGCGGGCGCGTTTGCTCGTGTTCCCGACATCACTAGAATAGGACAACTGACGATGACCCGCATTCTTATGGTGGCCACCTCCGCCGACCGCATGACTCCCGGCACCGAACCGACGGGTGTCTGGCTCGAGGAACTCACCACCCCGTACTACGCGTTCCGCGATGCGGGCGCCGAGGTGACGCTGGCCTCGATCAAGGGCGGCGCCATCCCCGTCGACCAGCGCAGCGTCAACGCCGACGGCGAGAACGACGCTTCGGTCGAGCGCTATCTGAAGGACGAGGCCCTGAAGGCCGAGGTTGCCAGCACCCCTGTATTCACAAGCATCGATCCCGCCGGCTACGACGCGCTGTTCCTGCCCGGCGGCCACGGCACCATGTTCGATTACCCCGGCAGCGACGAACTGGCGCGCCTGGTCGAACGCTTCGATCGCGAAGGCAAGATCGTCGCCGCCGTCTGCCATGGACCGGCAGGGCTGGTCTCGGCGAAGAAGGCCGATGGCACGCCCTTCGTCGCCGATCGCCGTGTCGCGGGCTTCACCGACAGCGAGGAACGCGCGGTCGGCCTCGATCAGGCGGTGCCGTTCCTGATCGAAATGCGCCTCAAGGAACTTGGGGGCAAGCACGAGGGCGGCCCCGATTTTGCCCCCTTCGCCCTGCGCGACGGCAATCTGGTGACCGGCCAGAACCCCGCCAGCGCTACCCGCACCGCGGAGCTGGTGATGGAAGCCCTCAAGGACAAGGTCGCCTGATCATGCGCTATCTCCACACCATGCTGCGCGTCGCCCATCCCGAGGCGGCGATCCGGTTCTTCACGCTGCTGGGTCTAAAGGAGACCCGGCGCATGGAGAACCAGGCCGGGCGTTACACGCTGATCTACCTTGCCGCCGACGAGGATTTCCGCGGCGACGGCGAGCAGGGCGAAGCCGAGGTCGAGTTGACGTACAACTGGCCGCCCGAGGACGGCAGCCCTGCCGAGAAATACACGGGCGGCCGAAACTTCGGGCACCTCGCCTATGGGGTCGACGACATCTACGAAACGTGCGCGCGGCTGCAGGCGGGCGGTGTGACCATCAATCGCCCCCCGCGTGACGGATACATGGCGTTCGTCCGCTCGCCGGACGGGATATCGATCGAACTGCTGCAGAAGGGCGAACACAAGGCTCCGGCCGAACCTTGGGCCTCCATGCCCAACACGGGCGAATGGTGATGGCGATTTTGTTCGAACCGATTGAGGTTGGCGGGCTGCGGCTCGCCAACCGCATCGTCATCGCGCCGATGTGCCAGTATTCGGCAGTCGACGGCGCGATGACCGACTGGCACCAGATGCATCTCGGCCAGTTGGCGCTCTCGGGCGCGGGCGCGCTGACGATCGAGGCGACCGCGGTCAGCCCGGAAGGGCGCATCACCTACGGTGACGTCGGCCTGTACGATGACCGTACCGAAGCGGCGATGCGAAGCGTGCTCGAAAGTGTGCGCCGTTGGTCGGACATGCCGCTGATCATCCAGCTGGCCCATGCCGGCCGCAAGGCGAGCTGCGCCAAGCCGTGGCAAGGCGGCGCGCAGCTTTCCCCCGACGCGGAGAATGGCTGGAAGACCGTGGCACCCAGTGCCATTCCCTTCGCTCCGGACGACCATCCCCCTGTCGAACTGGACAAGCCAGGGCTTGCCCGCATCCGGCAGGCGTTCGCGGATGCCGCCCGGCGCGCCGGCAAGCTCGGCATCGAAGCCGTCCAGATCCACGCCGCGCATGGCTATCTCCTCCACGAATTTCTTTCGCCGATCTCCAACCGGCGCGACGACGAATACGGCGGCAGCCTCGACAACCGGATGCGGTTCCCGCTCGAACTGTTCGGTGCCGTGCGCGAAGCGTTTCCAGCCGACCGCCCGGTGACCGTCCGCGTTTCTGGGACCGACTGGGTTGAAGGCGGCTGGACAGCGGAGGAAACCGCATTGTTTGCACAGGAGCTGGAGCGGCGCGGTTGTTCGGCAATCCACGTCTCCGGCGGCGGCCTCGACCCGCGCCAGCAAATCCCTGTCGGTCCCGGCTATCAGGTGCCGCTGGCGCGGACGGTCAAGGACGCGGTCGCCATGCCTGTCGTGGCGGTCGGAATGATCACCGATCCGCACCAGGGGGAGCGCATCCTCGAAGACGGGCATGCCGACGCGATAGCGATAGCGCGCGCTGCGCTGTGGGATCCGCGCTGGCCCTGGCACGCCGCCACCGCGCTCGGCGCATCGGTCAAGGCGCCCCCGCAATATCTCCGGTCCGAGCCCCACGAAGCGGGCCGCATTCTCAAGGAAATGATCCCATGAAAATCTCCGTCAAACTGCTTCTTGCCGCTGGCGCTGCCCTCTCGCTTGCCGCCTGCTCGACGACCCGCGAGGGTATATCCGCGCCCCAGATCGAACAGGTCGCGACCTTCGATGGCGCGATGCCGACTGGCGTGACCGTCGCCCCCAACGGGCGCATCTTCGTCAACTTCCCGCAATGGGGCGACAACGCGCCGTTCACCGTAGCCGAGTTGGTCGACGGCAAGGCGGTGCCTTATCCCGACGCCACGACCAACCGGCCCGATCCGGCCGACCCGGCGGGGCATTTCATCTCGGTGCAGAGCGTGGTGGCAGACGGCGCCAATCGCCTGTGGGTGCTCGACACGGCGGCGCCCAAATTCTCTCAACCACAGGCCGGCGGTGCAAAGCTGGTGGCAATCGACCTTGCGACCGACCGGGTGGTGAAGACGATCGTCCTGCCTCCCAGCGTGGTGCTGCCCACGACCTACCTCAACGACGTGCGCTTCGATCTGCGTCAGGGCGCCGAGGGCGTCGCCTACATCACCGACAGCAGCAACGCCGGTGTCGGCGGCATCATCGTTCTCGATATCGCCAGCGGGCGTGCGATCCGGCGCCTGTCCAACCATGCGACGACCAATCCCGAACGCGGCTTCACCCCGGTTGTCGACGGCGCGGTGCTGATGAACCGTCCGGCTGACGGCCCCGCGACGCCGGTAACAATCGCAAGCGACGCAATCGGGCTTAGCGCCGACGGCAGCCTGCTCTACTACGGGCCGCTGTCGGGCCGCACGCTCCATGCGGTGCCCACGGCCATGCTGCGCGATCCTGCGGTGACCGAGGAGGAACTGGCCCGCGCGGTACGCAGCCTGGGGCGCAAAGGCGCTTCGGACGGGATTGCCGAAGACGACCGGGGCCGCGTGTTCGCCGGCGATTACGAGAACAACGCGATCCGCGTGCTCGACCGGGGCCGCTGGACGACGGTGGTCAGCGACCCCCGCATCAGCTGGCCCGACACACTGTCGATCGGCACCGACGGCTATCTCTACTTCACCGCCAACCAGCTCCACCGCCAACCCGGCTTCCACGGCGGGCGGGATTTGCGCCGCAAGCCTTACGAGCTGCTCCGCATCCGGGTGGGCGCCGGGCCCGTCCTCTTGCGCTCACAGTGATCCCATCAGGCCGGGCAGGCTCGCGCGGGGCCGCGATCCGGCGAAAATTCAACAACTGACTTGAAGGAATACAATCATGACCAAGGGTATCGAAGGCAAGGTCATTCTCATTACCGGCGGCAGCACCGGCATCGGCGCGGAAACCGCGCGTCTTCTCGCGGAACGGGGCGCCAAGGTGGCCATCGCCGCGCGGCGCAAGGACAGGCTCGACGAGGTCGTCGCGGACATCGCCGCAACTGGCGGCACGGCACGTAGCTACGCGCTGGACGTGACCGACAAATCGGCGGTCCAGTCCGTCGTCGCCGCAATCATTGCCGACTTCGGCCGCCTCGACGTGCTGATCAACAACGCCGGGCTGATGCCGATCCGTCCGATGGCCGAGGTCAACACCGACGAGTGGGACCAGATGATCGACGTCAATCTCAAGGGTACGCTCTACGGCATCGCGGCGGCCCTGCCCGGTTTTCTCGAGCAGGGCAGCGGTCACATCATCAACTTGAGCTCGGTTGCGGGCATCAAGGTCTTCGCACCGGGCGGCACGGTTTACTCCGGCACCAAGTTCGCCGTCAGCGCGATCAGCGAGGGCTTGCGCCACGAGGTGGGTGAAAAGGTTCGGGTCACGTCAATCGAGCCTGGAGCTGTCGAAAGCGATTTGAAGTTCACGACGTCGGGCACTGCTGCCGAGACGGTGCTCGACTTCTACAAGCAGGCCATCCCGGCGGCATCCGTGGCTCGTGCTATCGCGTTCGCTGTCGAACAACCTGATGACGTCGACGTCAACGCGATCGTCATCCGGCCGACCGCACAGCAGTTCTGATTTCGACGAGGAGGCGGGGCCGCATGTGCTCCGCCTCTAGGGGAACGACCGGCCCGTTCGTCCGTTTACTTTGCGGAATGATATCTGCCCGTTTCATTTGAGGAGTCATCAATGCCCAAACTTGCCCTGTATGTACCACTGAAGGCCAAGCCCGGAAAAGAGCGCGATGTCGCCGATTTTCTGACCTCGGCATTGCCGCTCGTTCAAGCTGAGCCGGGCACTCTGACCTGGTATGCGATCGAGGAAGGCCCCGGTGCGTACGCGATCTTCGATACGTTCGACACGGAGGAGGATCGGCAGGCCCATCTTGACGGCAAGGTTGCCGCCGCACTGATGGACAAGGCAGAAGAACTGTTTTCTGAACTGCCGCAGATTCACAAGGTCACCCTGCTGGCCGCAAAATAGCGGAGCGGTCAGCACCCTAGCGCTTCGCTCTCATCGCCCGCGTGGAGGGGCGGGCGCGGCGGTGTTGAGCGGTTTTCCCCGAACTGGCCACGGAGACACGCCATGCACACCATCCAGACGCTCGACCTGAACGACGCGCGGACGATCATCGATGCGGGGATCGCGGGGGCCGAACGGATCGGCAACCCGACGAACATCGCGGTGGTGGCCGCGGGCGGCTGCCTCCTGGCGTTCGCGCGGATGGACGATGCGTGGCGCGGCAGCGTCGACATCGCGATCGGCAAGGCGTGGACGGCGCGCGCGTTCGACGTCGAGACCAAGGCGCTGGCGAAGCTCGCCCAGCCGGGCGCCGACTTCTACGGCATCCATGCCTCCAACGACGGCAAGGTGATGATCTTCGCCGGGGGCGTGCCGATCAAGGAGGGCGAGACGGTGATCGGCGCGGTGGGCGTGTCGGGCGGCACCGGCAAGGAGGACGAGAGCGTGGCCGAGGCAGCGGCGCAGGCGTTCGCGCGCGGCTGAGCTTTGGAGCGCGGCGCCGGCTCAGTCGGTGGCGGCTCGGGCGCCGGGCGCGCCTCCCGCGCGGCGCGGGTCGCCTCCGTTTAGAGCGTTATTCGGCCATTCTGGCCCAGTTATTCAGAAAACCGCCGCGAATCGATCCCAGGATAGCCCACGGGAAGGAACCTCTCAGGTAGCACAAGGTTCAGGAAACTGAGATCACTTGGAAGGGTGCGATGTCCTCCGCCGCTGCGATGGACCGGATCATCAGCAAGGTCTCGATTTGATGACGCGTTGAGAAGAGCTGCGAAAGGAAAGGATCCGTGAAAGCTGTCGTGTACAACGGGCCCAAAGATGTTTCTGTCAGTACCATCGATGATCCCAAGATTGAAAAGCAGACCGATGTTATCATCCGGCTGACCACGACCAATATCTGCGGGTCGGACCTTCACATGTATGAGGGCCGTACCAGCTTCGAAAAGGGCCGGGTCTTCGGTCACGAAAACCTTGGCGAGGTCATCGAAGTTGGCGCTGCCGTAGATCGTATCAAGAAGGGCGATCGCGTGTGCATGCCGTTCAACGTCGGTTGCGGTTTCTGCGAAAATTGCGAACGCGGTTTGACGGGATTCTGCCTCACGACCAACCCTGGAACCGCCGGCGCAGCGTACGGCTTTGCCGAGATGGGTCCGTGGCAAGGTGGTCAGGCCGAGTTGATGCGCGTTCCTTATGCGGACTTCAATTGTCTGAAGCTGCCTGAGGACGCTGAGGAGAAGGAGGATGACTATGTCATGCTCTCCGACATCTTCCCGACCGGTTGGCATGGCGTTGAACTGTCGGGTTTCCTGCCTGGCGAAAGCATCGCGATCTACGGCGCCGGTCCTGTCGGTTTGATGGCCGCGCACTCAGCCGAAATCCGCGGTGCCTCTCAGATCTTCGTGGTCGATTCTCACGATGACCGCCTGAAACTGGCCGAGGCGATGGGCGCTATTCCGATCGACATGCGCAAGGGCGATCCCGCCCAGCAGATCCTTGACGCGACCGGCGGCCTCGGGACCGACCGGGGGGTCGAAGCGGTCGGGTATCAGTGTTGCGATCGGCACGGCAAGGAGCGCAGCAATTACACGATGAACTGCCTCGTCAAAAGCACGAAGGCCACCGGCGGAATCGGTGTCGTCGGCGTGTTCATTCCGGAAGACCCGAACGCGCCCGACGATCTCCAAAAGGAAGGCAAGATGGCGTTCGACTTCGGCAACTTCTGGTTCAAGGGCCAGAAGATCGGCACCGGCCAGTGCAATGTAAAGCACTACAACCGGCGACTGATGAAGCTTATTGAGCAAGGCCGGGCCAATCCTGCCCAAATCATCTCGCACCGACTGCCGCTTGATCAGGCACCAGACGCCTACAAGCATTTCGACGAGCGCGATGCTGGCTGGACGAAGGTTGTGCTCAAGCCGGGCACCTGACCTTAGTCTTCGACGGAATAGGAAATAAATTATGACTTTGGAAGGCAAATCGATTGCCATTCTGATCGCACCCCGCGGGACGGAAGAACCAGAATTCTCGAAGCCCAAGCAAGCTGTCGAGGACGCTGGTGGCAAAGTGACCGTGGTCAGTTTTGAACCGGGCGAGGCTCGCACAGTCAATAGCGATCTTGACGAGGGCGCCAGCTATACTATCGACAAGACATTTTCCGAGGTGAAAGCCGACGATTTCGACGGACTTGTTGTGCCCGGAGGGACTGTCGGTGCCGACAAGCTGCGCGGCAGCGTCGAGGCAATTGGTTTTATCCGGGCTTTCTTCGATCAAAAAAAACTTGTTGCGGCTATATGCCATGCACCCTGGACATTGATCGAGGCGGGCGTGCTTGAGGGTCGCACCTTGACGTCCTACCCGACACTGAGGGTCGATATCGAGAACGCCGGCGGTGCATGGACCAATGAGGAAGTCGTGGTCGACAACGGCCTTGTTACCAGCCGCGATCCCAATGATTTGCCCGCATTCTGTGCCAAACTCGTTGAGGAAATCGCAGAAGGTGTCGGCGTAGCGCCCGCAGCAGGGAATTAAGGCGGGGCGTTTCGACGAAACCATGAGAGGGCCCTCTCCCTAGGGAAGGTCCGCACAAAGCGAGCGTGGCGGATGGCCAGCGATTGGCCGTCCCCCACGCCGCGTATCACACGAACACGGCGCACCTGACGGGCACTCAAACCCTAAGCCGCGTCAACCGCGGTGACACATCGCCGGCTCCCGCTTCCAGATTCGACCCATTCAACGTGTGGTTGAGACGCACCTGATCGAACGTGCGTTCGGCCAGATTTACGACCTACAGCGCCGCCTTGAGATAGCGGGCCGTGAGACTGCCTTCCGCTTCCGCAACGACGCCAGGGACGCCGCTGGCAACGATACGGCCCCCATCTTCCCCGGCCCCCGGTCCCAGGTCGATGATCCAGTCCACCTGTGTGATGGCGCGCATGTCATGTTCGACGACTACGACGGTATTGCCGGCGTCTACGAGACCCTGCAGGTGTTGCATCAGCCGGTCGCCATCGGAGGGGTGAAGCCCCGAAGTTGGCTCGTCGAGGATGTAGATCGTGTTGCCGCGTTGAGCGCGTTGCAGTTCAGTCGCCAGCTTGATGCGCTGCGCCTCCCCGCCAGACAGCTCGGTCGCCGGCTGACCGAGCCTCAGATAACCAAGACCGATCTCCCGCAACACGTCGAGGGAGCGCATCACAGATGCCTCGCCAGCGAAGAAATCGCACGCATCGTCAACCGTCAGTTCGAGCACCTGGGCGATATTGCGCCCGTTCCATTCGACTTCGAGCGTTTGCGGGTTGTAGCGAGAGCCATGACAGATCGAGCACGGGGCAAAAACGCTCGGCAGGAACAGCAGTTCCACCATGACGTATCCCTCGCCCTCGCACACAGGGCAGCGGCCTTGCGCGACGTTGAACGAGAACCTTCCCGGGCTGTAGTGCCGCCGGCGGGCGAGCGGCGTATCAGCGAAGATCCGCCGCACATGGTCGAACATGCCGCTGTAGGTGGATAGGTTCGAGCGCGGCGTGCGGCCGATCGGTTTCTGATCGACCCGCACCAGCCTGCGAACATGCTCCATGCCTGCGACAATGCGTCCTTCAGTGTCGTTCTGCGCAACATCGAGCAGCGGATCGATATCCTCCTCCTCGGCCACGGGAGAGCCGCCGAGGTGTTCCGTGACGAGCTCGGGCAGCGCCTGACTGACAAGACTGGATTTGCCCGATCCCGAAACGCCGGTGACAGCGGTGAAGCAGCCGATGGGAAACTCGACGTCGAGACAATGGAGATTGTTCCGCCTGATCCCTTCCAGGCGTAGCCATGCCTTGGGATCGCGCGGTGTGCGCTCACTGCGGAGCGGCTCTGCGAACAGGTAGCGGCGGGTGATCGAAGTCTCGACGTCGGCAAGCCCCTCTATCGGCCCGCTGTAGAGGACTTCACCGCCCTTTTCCCCGGCTCCTGGCCCGACATCGACGAGCCATTCCGCGCGGCGGATCACGTCGAGATCATGTTCGACGACGAACAGGGAGTTGCCCGCCACCTTGAGACGCTCGAGGATGGTGAGCAAGGCTTCGCCATCTGCCGGGTGCAACCCTGCCGAAGGCTCGTCAAGCACATAGACCACGCCGAAAAGCTGTGACGACAATTGCGTGGCAAGCCGCAAGCGCTGCAGCTCTCCGGAGGAGAGCGTCGGCGTGCTGCGGTCGAGCGAAATGTAGCCAAGGCCAAGATCGATCAGCGGGTCCAGCCGCTCGATCAATTCGCAGGCAAGGCGTTGGGCGGCGATCCGCTTCTCGTCGGAGAGATTGGGCGTGCGGCGTACGTCAGGCGCGCTCTTGTGCGCCGAACCTCCTGCCGCGACCCGCCGTTCGACCGCCGCATCGCGGGCCGCCTTGCCGAGGACATGGCTCTTCGGGACCGCCCCGGCGCCCCCATATTCGCCATGCGCGACGGGCGTGAGCAAGTCCCGGAGTTTCAACACCGTCAGATCGCCTAACTCGGCGATGTCGAGGCCCGCGAACTTCACGGACAGGGCTTCGCGCTTCAGGCGCTTGCCGTCGCAGGTCGGGCAATCGCGTCCGATGATGTATTGCGAGACGCGCTTCTTCATCAGCGCGCTTTTCGTGTTGGCGAAGGTTTCCAGCACATAGCGGCGCGCGCCGGTGAAGGTGCCCTGATAGCTCGGTTCCATGCGGCGCTTCAGCGCCACGCGGGTCTGTTCGGGCGTCAGGCCCGCATAGACCGGCACCGTCGGCGCCTCGTCGGTAAAGAGAATCCAGTCGCGATCCTTCTTCGGCAGATCGCGCCACGGCGTGTCGACGTTATAGCCGAGCGACACGAGGATATCGCGCAGATTCTGGCCATGCCATGCCGCCGGCCAAGCGGCGACTGCGCGTTCCCGGATCGTCAGCGTGTCGTCGGGCACCATCGTTTCTTCGGTCGCGTCATAGACGCGCCCGATGCCGTGACAGGTCGGGCAGGCGCCGGCGACCGTGTTGGGGGAGAAATCCTCCGCATAGAGCATGGGCTGATGGCGCGGATATTCGCCGACGCGCGAATAAAGCATTCGCACCAGGCTAGAGAGCGTCGTCACGCTGCCGACCGAGGATCGCGCGTTGGCCGAGCCGCGCTGCTGCTGCAAGGCGACCGCAGGCGGCAAACCGTCGATCGCGTCGACCTCCGGCACGCCGGCCTGGTCGATCAGGCGACGGGCATAAGGCGCAACCGATTCCAGATAACGCCGCTGGGCTTCGGCATAAAGGGTGCCGAACGCGAGCGATGACTTGCCCGAGCCCGATATGCCGGTGAACACCACGAAGGCGTTGCGCGGCACATCGACGTCAACATTTTTGAGGTTATTCTGGCGTGCGCCGCGAACCTGCACGCAAGCGGGCGGCCCCGTATGCCCATGATCGGTGGCCGGCGTCGTCGCGTGAATATCCTTGCTCTTCAATTCAGTCTTCTGCCTTATACGCCCGTGCGGTCAGTGGTTCATCACAGTCGGGTAACAGATGAATGCATTTCCGACTCAATACATCCAACGGCCAGGCTGGCCCGATGTTCGGCACCTTTGAAATATTTTTCCAGCATTAGACAAAGATTACGACAAAACCATTTTTCCCGTTGGGTCTCGCGACGAGGCCACACACACTCCGCTGGTAAGCGCCTGGGCCAGGCGGCCCTGGTCCGTGCCGCTATCGGCATGTAACGACCGCACTTCGGCGCTTGTTACCGCATCGCGACGCTTTGCCCATTTGCCAGAGCGCGGTTCATCATGGCCCGGGTCGGGCCATGATGACGGCCGAGTTGTCGATCCGAGCGCCTCGCGCCGCGTCGGATCGGCGGGTCAGTAGTGAATGACCGTGCGGATCGACTTGCCTTCGTGCATCAGTGCGAAGGCCTCGTTGATCTCCTCCAAACCCATCGTGTGGGTTACGAATGGGGCCAGATCGATATCGCCTCTCATCGCGTCCTCGACCATGCCGGGGAGCTGTGTCCGTCCCTTGACGCCACCGAAAGCGGACCCCTTCCATACGCGGCCCGTGACGAGCTGGAATGGGCGGGTGGAGATTTCCTCGCCCGCGCCGGCAACGCCAATCACGATCGACTGACCCCAGCCACGGTGCGCTGATTCAAGCGCGGCGCGCATGACGTGGACGTTGCCGATGCACTCGAAGGTATGATCGATGCCCCAGCCCGTCATCTCGATCAGCACTTGCTGGATGGGCTTGTCATGGTCCTTGGGGTTGATGCACTCGGTTGCACCGAACTGGCGTGCCAGCTCGAACTTGGACGGATTGGTGTCGATGGCGATGATGCGACCCGCCTTCGCCTGGCGCGCACCCTGAATCGCTGCGAGGCCGATGCCGCCGAGGCCGAACACGGCGACCGAGTCTCCGGGCTGGACCTTGGCGGTATTGTGGACTGCGCCGATGCCGGTCGTGACGCCGCAGCCGAGCAGGCAGACATGTTCGGGGTTTGCCTCGGGATTGATCTTGGCGAGCGAGACTTCGGCGACGACAGTGTATTCACTAAAGGTTGAACAGCCCATGTAATGATAGAGGGGCTGACCATTGTACGAAAAGCGGGTGGTCCCATCGGGCATCAAGCCCTTGCCCTGCGTTTCGCGGACAGCGACGCACAGGTTGGTTTTGCCCGACAGGCAGAAGTCGCACTTGCCGCATTCGGCGGTGTAGAGCGGAATCACGTGATCGCCCGGCACGACGCTGGTGACGCCTTCACCGACCTCGACAACGATGCCCGCGCCCTCGTGGCCCAGAACCACCGGGAAAACACCCTCCGGATCACTCCCCGCCAGAGTGTACGCGTCGGTGTGGCACACACCGGTGTGCGTCACCCGTATGAGGACTTCGCCTTTCCGGGGTGGGGCGACATCGATCTCGACGATTTCGAGTGGCTTGCCCGCCTCGAAGGCTACAGCGGCGCGAGATTTCATGTTGGGATACCCCTCGTTGAGTTAAACTGATTGCTGGCGCGAGGCCGTCGCGTCAGCGCAAATTCGTGGGGGAGCGATCGCTCACTCCCCCCGGTATTCCGGTCAGACCGTAACGACGACCTTGCCGATCTGGTCGTTCGATTCGAGGAAGCGGTGAGCGTCCTGGATGGCGTCGAGCGGGAAAGTGCGCGCGATCCGCGGCTTGAGCGCGCCCGATTCCAGACCCGCCACGATGAACGCCTTGGCGCGATCGAGGGCGGCATCGTCCGAGACGATCTCGCTGTAGAGATACCCCTTGAGCGTGAGGCTCTTGCCCAGCACGGAGAACAACGGGAACGGCGTCGGTTCGCCGCTGAGCGCGCCATATTCGAGCAGGATGCCGCCGCGTGCCATGCTCTGGGTCAGCGGCTCGAACGACGGGCCTCCGACCGGATCGAGCACCACGCGCGCACCCTGACCATCGGTTATCTCCATCACCCTCGCTACCAGATCCTCTTCCTCGGTCGCGACGACATGATGTGCACCGGCATCGATCAGGGCCTGGCGCTTGGCGCCGGTACGTGTCGTCGCGATTACCGTTGCGCCGACCATCCGCGCAATCTGGAAGGCAGCAAGGCCGACGCTGCTGGAGGCAGCAGTGACGATGACGAAATCGCCCTCCCCGAGTTTCGCCTGCTCCACCAGCGCACCCCAGGCGGTGACATACTGCATCCACACGGCCGCCGCTTCCTCGAACGACAGCGCCGCCGGATGCTTGACGACGAGGCGGGCGGGTACGTTGGCGACCTCACCATAAGTGCCCCAGCGCGCGATATCGAGCGGGGGGATGACGCTGACGGCTTCGCCTTCCGCAAACCCGGTAACGTCGGCGCCGACCGTAACGACAGTGCCGGCAGCCTCATAGCCAAGGCGGCTCGGGAACTCGGCTTCCTGAAGGTAGGCATGGTTGCGGAACATCACCTCGGCGCGGTTTATGCCTATCGCCTTCACCGCGATCTGCACTTCGTCGGCCGCGGGAGCGGGGACTGCCACATCTTCAATCCTGAGGACGCTGGCGTCGCCATATTCGTGGATACGGACGATGAGGCTCATTGGAGACTCCTTGATTATTTAATGATCGTTCTGTAAGGGAGCGGACCACCCGTTTCAAGATATTATTTATCGATCGTTCCATATCGTGCATCAGAGATGACAGAGACGAAAGCCCGTCGCCGCGCAGGTCGCCCTCGTGTGTTCGACACTGACGCTGCGCTCGACAAGGCGGTGCGGCTGTTCTGGCAGCGCGGCTACGAGGCGACATCGATGGCCGATCTGGTGGCGGAGACTGGCGTCGCCGCCGCCAGTCTCTATGCAGCGTTTGACAACAAGGCGGGGCTGTTTGCGGCGGTGATCGAACGTTACGCCGCGACGTTCAGCGTCCACCTCTATGCACCCATCAACGATCCGGCGTTGTCCACCTACGAAGCCGTCAAAGGCCTGCTGGAACGAGCGGCGTCATCATTCTCGGAACCTGGAACGCCGGCCGGCTGCTTCATGTATTCGGCAGCGGCAGCCGTTTCGCCGGCGTCCGCCGCCATCGAATGCCTGCTGCGCGACAAGCGTATCGCGGCGGAGGCCCTCCTAATCGAGCGTCTGCAACGCGGCGCCGCGCAGGGCGAGCTTGCGGCCAACACCGATCCGGCCGTGCTAGGCAAATTCATCAATACGGTCATGGAAGGCATGTCCGTTCAGGCGCGCGACGGCGCTACGATCAACGAACTGCTCTCCATCGCCAAAATGGCGCTCGATCGATGGCCGGCCGCGATATGATCGTTTCATGGTGGTCATCTGCCAATCTGCCCCCCGACCGAACAGTCGAACTCATCTCATAGGACGAAAGCACATGAAACACGTGACATTGCCCGGCGGGGAAGTGGTTCCTTCACTGGGTCAAGGCACCTGGAAGATGGGCGAACGTGCCGAGCGCCGATCCGATGAGATCGCCACGCTACGCGCCGGTGTCGAACTGGGCATGACGCTCATCGATACCGCCGAAATGTACGGCGATGGTGCGGCGGAAACGCTGATATCCGAGGCGCTGGGCAGCGTTCGCGACCAGTTGTTCCTCGTCAGCAAGGCATATCCGCAGAACGCATCGCGCTCCCGCCTTGCCGATGCATGCGAGGCGAGCCTGAAGCGGCTCGGCACCGACCGGCTGGACCTCTACCTGCTCCATTGGCGGGGATCGGTGCCGCTCGCTGAGACTGTGGAGGCATTGGAGGCGCTCAAATCAGCGGGGAAAATCAGGCATTGGGGTGTCAGCAATCTCGATACCGACGATATGGACGAGCTTATCGCTGCCGGCGGGGATGGCTGCGTGACCGATCAGATCCTCTACAATCTCGTCCGTCGAGGCCCTGAGTTGGACCTGTTGCCGTGGCTCGCCCAGCACAAAGTGCCAGTGATGGCGTATAGTCCCGTCGAGCAGGGACGCCTCTCAAGCCATCCCGCCCTCGACAAAGTAGCGGCCCAGGTTGGCGCAACCCCTGCGCAGGTCGCACTTGCCTGGACGTTGCGCCACGATGGCCTTATCGCCATCCCGAAAGCGAGTTCGATTGCACATGTGCGGGAGAACCGCGCGGCCGCAGATATCGTGCTCTCCGACGCCGACATTGCGACACTCGATGCGGAATTTCCCAGGCCACGCGACCGCCGTCCACTCGAGATGCTTTAGCGTCAGATGACGATATTATCGCTCGAAGGAACAGAACGCAAACCGGATCGGCGGTAGGCGCTCAGCGGTGCGGTGATCGGACCAGTGTCGACACCGCTATCGAGCGGGTGCTGCGCGACTGACGGTTCGAGCACCAGGCCTATCGCGCCCCTGGCCCCAATCTGCTCTTAGCCTCCACGAATAACCGTCTGACCGTTCTTACCGTCTATGGGGCGTATCCGAGCTGGCAGGGCATCCAGCCAAGGGCGTCATTCTTGTCCATCGGGCGCTCGGGCGGCCTAGCTGTCAGCACGACACCGCGCTGCCTGAGTTTCCGAGCTGCCATCCCAGCGTGCGCCGCTGGCGGGAAGGTGAGCCGATTACTCGCTCAAGCTCAGTTCGACAGAGCGCAGGCCATGAACCGTTCACTGCACTGCAGCGCCGAATTAGCGCTCTGCTACCTAGAGAGCTGCTTAGCAAAAAAAATGCTCTCAATAGCCCGATCTCGCAAGCTCAGTATCTGATTTACGAAAAAGGGAAATGTGGTGGACGCACTAGGGCTCGAACCTAGGACCCGCTGATTAAGAGTCAGCTGCTTGACGGCAGCTTTAGCCGATTTCTCCCCAAAAGAGGACGGTCAACAATCGGCCCACTTTCTGCCGATCTGTGATGCCAGTCAGGCAAACGATGTATGTCGGCTCCAGACAGGAGCTGCCATCCGATCTATCAATTTGGAACGGCAGCACTGTCCCAGACCACGTCATAGGCTGAATGCCCGCTGTCTGGCGCGATTAAGCATCGGCCTAATGGCGAGAATTCCTATTCACCTGAGCTCGAAGCCTGCCGAAGTTGGATAGAGCGCCAGGCCGAAGCTATCGATGTGCCGATCCTCACATGAAAAAGGCCCGGTGGCAGATGCCACCGGGCCGATCCGGCTTCAGAAGGGAATCTCTTCGTCATCCGGCATGTCGTTGCCCGAGCGATCCGCCGGCTTGGCGCGGGTTAGGAAGGTCACCTCGTCGGCGATGATCTCGGTGCCGTAGCGCTTGATGTCGTCCTGATCGGTCCAGCTGGTGTAATGGATGCGGCCGCGGACCATCACCTTCATGCCCTTGTCGACATATTCCTCAACGGTCTTGCCGACGCCGTTGAAGCAGGTGATCCGGTGCCATTCGGTGTCTTCGACGCGGTAGCCGTCGCGATCCTTGATGACCTTGCCGTCGCTGTCGCGCTTGGGCCGCGAAGTCGCGAGGCTGAAATGGGTGATCCTGATGCCGCCCTGCGTGGTGCGGGCTTCGGGGGTGGCGCCGACGTTGCCGGCGAGGATGACGATGTTCTGCATGTCGAGGTTTCCTTTTCTGTCGGCCGAGGGATGATCCCTTCGACTGATCCCCGAAAAAGGCGGCCAGGACAGCGCCTCCACCGGAGCGCGACAGCGCGCAGGGAAACCCCGAAACGAGGGGTGGTGCGGGCAGCCGTGGCACACGGCAACTCGGCCCGAAGGTTCGCGGGTTGGAGACGCTGGACGGCCGACTTAGGGGGCAGGTGAATAAGAAGGGGTTATTCCTCACTGCCGGCACGATCTGACGGAAACCATGCCGGACGTCGTCTATCCCCGCCCCGTCAGCCCACGATCCCCACAATCTCCACCGGGGGTGGTACAGCTCTCTCCATCTGCCCCACACTTCGGCCCCAAGCGTCAGCAACACGGCAGATAGAGCGCTGCGGAATTCCCAGAGATGGCATGATGGCCTTCACTGCTGCCTGGCGTTGGTGTTGGCCTTGCGGATCGACAAGCGCGAAGGACAACGGTCAACTGCCAAAGCCCCGCCTGCGGCACATCAGGACAGAGCGGCCGAGGTCACCTCATCGCAGAGGAGGTGACCTTCCGGGCCGCACTCACCAGCCCGGATGCGGCGCGTCTGCCCCGCCGCATGCGAAGCCATTACGCTGTCGCGCGCTCGGTGGCATTGCCATCGGCCACGGCGAATGGGTCGACAACGGTATGGATCGGTTGCGCGCGGCCCATCCAGGGCTTGGGCTGGATGCACCGAACCCAGTCGACAAAGCTCGGAATGAAACCGAGGTCTTCCATGACGTGCTGCTCGCCGATCAACCGAACCGGCACCTGGCGTCCAGTCGAAATGGTGATGGTGGCGCCGAAAAAGCGCTCGAGCATGAAAATGCCTTCGGCATGGTGCCGCAGCGCACGATGCCGATAATCGGCGGTGATGGATTTCGATTCATCGAACCACTGATGCAGCGGCAGATAATCCTCGGCCACGCCGCCCCATTTACGAACCGACGACAGCGCGTGGTGATAGCAATGTCCCATCACACCCTCCTCACCATTCATGCTCGAAGGATTCGACCGCGGTGTAGCGGTCGTTGTGATCGAGCGTGATTGTCCGGGCGGACACGTCGAAGCGGAATTCGCCATAGGCGCCGTCATTATTCTCCCAGCCCGGATGGCTTTGGGTGAGGAGTTGATACGCAAGGTCTTCGATAGCGTCGGCGACTGACATGATCGCCGTCTCAGTTCCGGAGCCATCCGGCTGCGCCTTGAGCAGGGTAATCTGCACCTGGGGCAGATCCGCCGGTTCGTCGCCGGCGACGGCATCAACGCTTTCGATCTGACCGGAATCGCCACCGCCGTCGAAAGCCACCGTGACCAAGGTGATACCGACAGTTTGGAACGCATCGAACAGCGCAGCCTTGTTCAATGGCATGAGCGAGGCGGTCTTCGCCTCGTAAGCGGCGTGGCGTGCCATGACGGCGCCCCAGTCGATATTGACCGGCGTCAGCGGTGCTGCATGATCCATTTCATGTCTCCAGTAGGGATGGTTTCAAGCCGAGCCGGCGATCCCGCGCGGCCCGCTCACGCCGTCGCAACCTCCCCTCTGGCTGGCGGGCGTTCTTTCCCGATGAGGCTAAAAAAAGGGGGAAGGCACCCACGTCAGGGTGCTCCCCTGGCCGTCAGCTTGATCGCTGACGGCCCTCGGCTTTGAGGGATGCCGGAGGGGCGCCGAGCGGCCCGCGCCGGTCAACGACACGGATGTTGCGGGCTTTCGCCTCGATCACGAGCCGTTCGGTCACACCATTGCCTTGGAATGCGATGACGAACCGGAGTTTGAGCGAGAGCATCTGCTCGTTGCGGCGGAAGCCAGCGCGATCCCCCAGCTTGCGATCGAGACCGAACCGCACTTGCTGGATGCCCTTCTGTTCGGCCCAGGAGGCTGCAAGCCGCTCGATGCCCTTCATGTCGCCACCATGGACGAGGTACATGTCGCCGACATGGGCGCGGACCTTGTTGAGCGTCGCCAGCAGATTGTCAGCGAAAGTCTTGAGGTCAGCATCATTGGCAAAGGTCAGGCGGCCACCTGCGAACACAACCGGCGTGCCGCGGGCAGTATTGGCCTCGAGGCGACGTTCGCGACGTGCCCGCAGGAAGGCGTTGCCGTCGACGATCGCGGCCGTGACGCCCAGCGAAATGCGGTTGCCGGAAGAGGGAACCCAGGACCGCCCCGTCTCGCGCATATAGTGAGCGGCAGCGACATCGCGCATGACCTCGAAGGCGCCTGCGGATTCCTCGACCTTCTTGGCGAGGTCGATCTTCTCCTCCAGGTCGTTGGTGCTGATCTCCGAGCCGTCCTGTTCGGCGAGGAGGAGCCGAATGTCGTCGGTCAGCCGGTCGACCAGCCCATGCTTCTTGGCGGCGGCGCGGTGGAAGAGATTGACCAGGCTCCAGCCGAGATCTTCGATGTCGCGTTCGATCGACGTGTTCGTCATCGTCGTGAAGAGGTCGCTCCAGATGGCGGTGACGGTTTGCTCGAGGGCCTCGATCGGCGGTGGCGCCATGCCCGACAGTTCTTCGGCGGCAGGTTCGAGATGGCCCAGTTCCAGTGCCGCCAAGGCGGCTGCTAGCGAGGTGGACATGTTGGCTTGCCTTTCGGTTCTGAACCGGCGGCCTCTCCGCCGGATGCGCACCTCCTGGGCGGTCGATCGAGAGGGTCAGGCACCGAGGCGCAGCCGAGGGAAACCCTTTCGTGGCGGGGTGGAGCGGGCAGCCGCGGCACGCGGCAACACGGCCCGCAGCGAAAGGGTTGCCAGGCCCTCGCGACCGCCCATGTGCCGCATCCTCTGGCGGCGAGGCTGTCGGTTCAGACGGTGAGCCCAAAATCCCCCTCGCAGGCGCTGATCGCGAGATCTGGGGCTTCGGATCGCGCTGTCACCCGTTTGCACTCGGCGGTGTCATAACCCCCAATCCGGCATGGCACCGGCATCGTCATCTGGTGCCCGCACCATGACAGGCAGCGTCCGCACAAGCGGATCTTCGAGGTCAGAGCAAATGGTTCAAGATCGGCTCACTGCGCCGCTCGTCCAACGGGAGTGGTCAGGCGCGCTATGGCGCAAGGCGCGTCGACCTCCTCGCACCGATACTGGACGATTTAAGGGCGAGACCAACGCGGGGTGAGATGGCGTCATCATGGTCGAGAACGCTGCAAGTTCGTGCCCGTGCTTGCGCCCACTGTCGTCACGATCGCTGACCTGATCGAGATGGTCCGACGCGGGCCATCGTTCGCGCAACCGTCGTTGGTGTCAGCGATCGGAGACCACAGGCGGCTCTTCCTCATAGGTGTCGCATGGCGCGCCGACCGCTTCGAGCCACTCGACCCCGTCGGTGCTAGTGTCGAGGTCACGGATCCGCGCGAACAATGCCTCCTTGAGCATCGCTGGCGTGAAATCCTCGCCGCGCTCGTGGTCCGAAACGATACTGAAGGCGATCGTGACAAGGTGGTTATAGCGTGGCATCCGGTCCTCCTTGGCTGAAACGCGACCTGGCTGATGCGCGCTCGGGATCATCAGGCAGGCGTGTTGTGGTGCGCAGCGCTGCAGCTGCGTGCTGGAAATCGTAGAGCCAGTCGCCCATCGGCGTCCGCTTCTCGACAGGAAGGGCGGCTTGCGCCGCCTGAAAATCCAAAAGCGCGTCTGGCGCGATGTCCATGATCTGGTCGATCTCGGACGGTGGCAGCAGCCCCCGCTCGCGGATAAACTCGGTGATGCTGCCGGGACGGGGGATCGCACCGCGACAGCCGAGCACCGGCTTGCGCCACAAACCCTGCACATTGCGCAAACGTGGCCGCGCGCGTGCCTCCATCAACACGATGACGCGCAGCTCATCGATCGACAGGTCCATGACTTCGTCCGGCTTCATCGCGCCGCAGAAGAAGCAGCTCGACTTGGGGGGAACGGGCAGACCCGCGGCTGCAATCCGCGCCGCGCACCGCGCGCGATCCCATCCCCATTCGCGCAACGGATAACGGTAGTGGTAGCGCGGATCCTCGCAGACGAGCGCATGGCGGTAACGCTGCGTATCGCGCGCTGAAGCATCGTAGCCGATCAGCTTGGTGACCCGCCCTCCTTCGTCCCAGCAACGGCGCGCCGGCTCCCAGCCCGCCGTCCACGCTTCCTGGGGGGCCACCTTCCATTTCTGCGAGCAGGACCCCCCACCGAACACGACCGAAGGGAGCGTCGCATTCGAGAGCATATTTTCGGCGATGGTCGCATAAGGCGGCCAGTGCTTGAAATTGCGCGGTTGATACCGAACGATTTCGGAGGCGATGCCGCGTTCTTCCATCCAGGTGCGGAAGAGTGGGATGAAGGCATAGGTCTGGTTCTTCTCGGAACCTGGATCAGCGAACAGCACCATGTCGATGGGCTCTCCCCGTTCCGCCAGTTCGATGATCATCGCGGTTGAATCGACGCCGGCGCCCCATGCAGCGATGACAGGGGGCCGCGTCATGGGAAGCGCACACCGTCATCGGTGAAGCTGTAGTCATTGGCGATGATCGCCGCATCGACCTGCTCGTCGGCCGTCTGATACGCATATTCGGCTTCGAGCTGGCGATAGAGCCACCGTGCGAGGTCGCGCAGCGCCTCCACCACCACCTCTTCGGCACCGTCGGTCATCGCGCTTTCGACAGGACCGGACCGCTCGACGTCGATCGTCATGCTATATTCGTGATAATAGCGGCCGCGATGGGTGATGCCGGCCCCGAGCTGGTAGAAGTTCAACCGCTGGATCGCCGCCAACGTATCCGCAATCCGGTGGAGTTCGCCATCGCGCGGCGCATGGGCGCGGATCGCCTTCACCGAAGACCGGGCATAGCGGTAGCGCCCTTCGAAACACGCTCCGTCGCCCTGGCTCGAGAAGCCTGAGAACCAGATGCGCGGTGCTTGCCGGGTCCCTCCCCCGTACAGGCGGACGGCATGGCTGCTCAGTTCGACGCCGATGAGTTCGCAAATGCGCGCGAAGTCGTCGAACACAAATTCATGCCAGTCATCGCAGGGTGCGTCCTGCCGATACCAGCGGCGCGCCGCATCCTTAGCGGTCGCCGACAGCTCCTGGAGCCGATAGACGTTGGTGGTGACAAGCTCAGGCATTGCCGTCGCCTCCTGCCAGGACGCCGGCCAGCCACTCCGACGTCGACGTCCAGCTGAGGGAACTGCGGTCGGACAGGTCGACCACATGCGCGCCCCCGCCGAAGCCATCGAGCAACGGACGCGAAGCGGTCAGGCCATATTCGAAGCCCCACCGCCCCTCCAGGAAGAGCCTCTCGGCGCAAAGCAGCACGAAGCTGATGACCAGCTCGACATCGCCTCCGCCATCGTCGTGGATCCAAAGCTCGGTGCCTTCATCGGCGGGCGGTTCGAGCCTGAAGCCATCGGGAAAGGTGAGGCCATCCTCGTTTGGGAGCGTATCAGCGTACAAGGCGAGCGCCTGCTCGACATTGGCGCGGTTCCCGACATCGAGCGTGCAGGAACAATGCGTGTAATAGTCAGCCACAATAGCCTCCTTGATTTGCGCGCCGGACGAACTGGCGCATGGATGAAACCGGTGGTTAGGCCGCGACCGGCAAGGGCGTGCGAGCGGGGCGCAGCGCCGAAAGGCGGCGAGCGAAGGCGCCGGGATCGAGCAGAAGCGCCGCCTTGCCGTGACAGGGATGCCCCGCAATCACGCCGCGCGCGCAGCGGAACCAGGTTACCTCGCTATCGGGCAAAAAGCCGCGCGGGACGACGCGGACGGTGAAGTCGGCATGGCGCAGCTCGGTCATGCCATCCTCATGATCGCCACCAGCCGTGACGACGATCTTGCACTCCTCTGGAGCGAGACCGAGCGCCTCGGTGACGCGCGCAAGCGCCTGACGCGCCTGCGCATGAAAGGTCCGCTTGGCGATACGGTCCCCGCCGACCCGATGGCCGGCAATGGCGAGCAGAGCCGGATGCGCGAGGATCGCTGCGCGATCGGCCGCGCATCGTGCGGCAAGAGCGGCGACATCCGGTGCGGCGCGCGCAGCGCTGCCGGCCAGCGCCCGGATAAGAAGCAGGATCGCTGCGTCCTGTTCGATGGACTTACCGGCGCGCCGACAGTCGTCGATCGCACTGAGCAACCCATGAAGCGCAGCGCCTATGGTTGCATCCGGGTCGGGAATGAGCGCCTGATTATGGCGATAGAGCGTATCGTAGAACATCGGTCAGCCTCCAGCTTGGCGCAATGATGCGCACCCCGCCGAAGGCCCCCTCTCCTCTCGCTCCAGCCAAGATCAGGTCGGGCCAGCACGTTCGCCGAACGCGCCTGCCGGCAACGACCAAGGGTCGAGCGTGATCCGCAGCCGCCAGACGGAATCATCCGCCTGCGACCGATCATCCTCATGGGTCAGAGCTGCGGGATAGGGGCACCCGCGGTCGGCCAACTCGGTCACGCTAAACGAGCGATGGATCGTCCTGCCGCTCGCCGCTTCGCGGCGGGCGATGCCCTCAAACGCGTCTGGAAAGATCAGGCGCAGGGTCGCCCATTGATCCGCCGTCCCGAAAATGCAGCATCGACATGAGAGGCGGCCCCAACCTAGACGATATGCCGGATGCGGCCTGATCCGCGCCGACGCGATGATGTCCCACACCTGTTGCTCGGTCCAAAGCAGCACCGGCCGCCAATGATCGACATGGCGCCGGCCGCTCATGGTCCGATGGGGTTCGAGAACCGCATAGCGAGCACGGCCGGGGCTTTCCTCCGCGCGCTCCCCGGTGAGAACGAGGGTCTTGCCCTCGAAAAAGCGGCCTTGATTGCGGATGGCCGCCGCAAGCACATCGATCTTGAGCGCCGGGCTGCACCAGCGCACCCGAAGATCGGCCGAGACCTGGGGGAACAGGCCCCGAGTGCCCGATGGCCCGGCCCCGCCCGCAACGCGCGAACCATCGGGGGTGTCGAACATGATCGGCGCGGTCGACGCATTTTCCCGGTCTAGTTCCCGCGCGAAACCGCCGACCCGGCAGGACCGGTATAGGACGATCCCAAGATGGCGGGCGAGCGCGTCGACATAAGCCGGTGTGCAGGGCCAATCCATGAAGCTCGGCCCCTGACCGTCCACATCATGGTGATGCAATTCGATCCGTGCTGGAGGAACGCCGTGCGCCAACAGGACGAGAAGGCTGGCGAGGCTGTCCTTGCCGCCGCTGAAGGCCACGACGAAGCGGCGGTAGGCGGCGAGGTCGGGGAGGCCGTCCATGATCACGCCGCTTCACGAACGGTCTCGTTTCGATCATGGGCATCGGCAAGACCGGTAGCGCGCAGCAGATAGCCCGCCGCCGCTTCCGCCTTGGCGGCAGCGGTCATGACCGCCCGACTGTCGCGCTTGAGCACGCGCAGCCATGAGGCGATGTAGCTGGCATGGTCATCGAGATGCGCGGTCGGAAGGCCGAGATCAGCCCCGAGCAGCGCAGCAGTCATCTCGGCGCACAGTTCCTCGAACGCATAAGCGTCATCGCCGAATTTCTTGCCGAATTCGCGATTGAGGCGGTCGGGATGGCCCGTCCAGTGCCCAGCCTCATGGGCGAGCGTCGATGCCCAATAGGCCTTCGTGGTGAACAACTCGATCGGCGGCATGGTGATGCTGTCGGCGACGCGGTCGTAAAAGGCGCGGTCGCCACGAACCTGCACGGATGCAGGAAGGGCGCGCACGAACCGATCTGCCCGGTCGGGCAATACGTCACCCGGCGCGACGAGTGCGACACGGCTCGGATAATAGTCTGCGGGCAGCCCCTCGATCTGGTCGACATTGAAGACCGCATAGCTGCGCAGCATCGCCCGGACCTCGTCGGTCACGGCTCCCGTCACTGGCGAGGCGACCTCCTTGGTGAAGGTCTTGTAGAAGATCGCGAACTGGGATTTTTCACCTTGGCGGACCTGGCCACCGAGCGCCTGAGCCTGTTTGTAGGTCATCCAGGTGCGCGCGGCATATCCAGCGCTCTCCGCGACCAGCCAGAGCCAGAAGCAGTTGATGCCGCGATAGGGCTCGCCCGTCACGCGCAGCGGACGACCACCGAGCCCGGGGCGCCAGGGCTTCACCCACGGACGAACGCCGGCTTCGAGCCTGTCGATGATGGTGCTGGTGATGAATTCAGCGGGCCATGGCTTGTCGGTGGTCTTGGCCACGATCAATCTCCGATTTGAAAAGAGGCGGACCCGACGGCTGACGGATCATGAAAAAAAGGGCGGCACTCAGAAGAGCACCGCCCCAAGTCGCCTCGAACTGTCGGCTGAGCGTCAGGCCGCTTCGCTCAGGTCATCGTCGTCGGTGATCTCGCCCACCGGCTCGACGTCCTCGCCGTCCAGCGCGTCATCGACCGCCTCGACATCCTCGTCATCCTCGGCCTCAAGGAAGGCCGAGCGGGTGGGATAACGTTCCGGCTTTTCGATCGCATCGAACCGCATGGCGTCGGGCAACCAGGCGGTCGCCTTCTCGCGGATTTCAGCCTCGACGATACCCTGGCCATTGCAGAGCGACGCGCAGGTGCTGGCAAGGTCGCCCTTCTTGGCATCCTTGTAGCGACCGCGAAGGATCGGGCCGCCGATGTCCTCCAGCGCGTCCAGCATCACATCCTTCTTCACCCGGCCGAAGAAGTTTGCGGCGGTGGGACGCCACCACTGTTCGACCTGGATATCAAGAATCCGGCCGAGGTGATCGTGGAACCCGTTCAGCCGACCGCCATCACCGGCATTCAGCGTCGGCTCGAGCGTCTGGGCGATGACGAAGGCGACCCAGTTACCCCGGGCTTCGTCGTCAAGCGCGCGGAAGGCATCGAAGCGCGCCGACATCGTATCGTGCCCTGCCCAGCTGGTATCGAGCGCTTGCCGTTGATCGGCGATCGTCTGCGACGCAAGCGAGCCCTCGTCGCGAAACGCGAAGATCGGGAATTGCGATGGTGATGCTTTCAGCGTCGAGTGACTGCGGACGTAATTGTTCGCGAAGACGACATCCTGTGCCATCAGGAAGATGGTCAGGTCGAGCGCGAGAGCCGGGTCGCTTGCAAGGTGGGCGACGAGGATCTGACGCCGCTGGGTAGCGAGCTCGTCGACCAGCGTCGCGCTGAGCTTCACCCCCTGCTCGCCCACATCGTCGGCCCCGCCAATCGGGCTGATGACGACAGGTGCGTTCGGATCGACCACCGGCTTCTCGCTGAACATCCGGGTATGGACGCGGACAGTGCCGTCGCCGCCGATATAGACGAACGTGCCGAGCTGGGCGCGGACCTCTGGGTCGACGACCTTGCGGGCGGCGTCGAGTTCGTCGAGTTCACGCTCGATTTCTTCGAGCCGGGCGTTCGCGGCGTCAGCCGCGTCGGTGCCGTCGACCAGCTCCGTTTCGAGCTGATCGACCAGCGTGTCATTTTCCACCGCAAGGGCATCGACCCGTTCCTGTTCGGCCTCCGACAGCGGACGGGCGGTGGCATGATATTCGTGGAGCTGCCGTTCGGTATCGTAGGGCACATGCGTCGCCGCCACCGGCGTGACGAATGCGAGACCCTGAGATTCGGCCAGTTCGGCGGCAGCAGCTTCGAGCTTCTGTGCCGCCATATCCTCCAGGAGCTCGACATCGATCCAGTTCTCGTCGCCCTCGGTCGCAAACAGATCGCCCTCGATGCGGCCGCCGGCGGCGAGATAGGCGTCCCGGCCGACAAAGCGCGCCTTGGCGTCGTTCGCCTTGACGGTGCCGTTCAGGATCGCACGCCGGATATTGTCGGGCTGATTGCCGTAATAGGCCGACTTCATCTGTTCGAAGACTCGCGCCTGGCGGTCGGTATCGCCGGTGACCGCATAGGCCTGTGCGACGCCCAGACTGATTTCACCGGCAGCAAGGGCCTGGAAGATGCAGGGTGCCAGTTCCGCGAGGCGAACGCGCTGCTCAACAAAGCGAGTGGTCACGCCGAACCGCTTGGCCACGTCCTCGGCCGACGCGCCCTTGTCGATGAAGTGATTGAATGCGGTTGCCTCGTCCGCCGGGTTCATCGGCAAGCGGCCGAAATTCTCCGCAAGGCTCGCCTCGGTGCTGTCGGCATCGTCAGCCAGAACCAATGCGGGCACTTCATGATCAGCGGGCAGGACGCCCGTCGCGATAAGATGCTGGAGCGCGCGCAGACGACGCCCACCGGCCTTGACCGTAAAATGGCCGTTCTTCTTCAGGGGGGTGACCACGAGATTCTGCAGCAGCCCGTGCGCCGCGATGGTGGCAGCGAAGGACTCGATATCGAGGTCGCGATTGCTCTTGCGAACATTGTCCTTGGACAGGGACAGGTTCTTCACTTTGACGGATTGGATCATCGAATTTCTCCGAAGGAGAGACGAGCGCCAGCGTGCCGCGCTCGGGACCTGCTCATCAGGCCCACCAAGGCGAAGCCCCCTCCCCTCTCACAGAAAGGGTGATGAGGACCGTCGAAGACGTGCGGACGCGCGCCAGACACTGCGCGACAGGACCAATGCGGCGACGATCACGGTCTTCCCTCGCCGGTTGTCGCGGCGCGGCACGCGTGATCGCCGCCGAGAGGATCAGGCAGCGATGCGAGCCAGGATATCGGCAGCACGGGCGGGCGGCAGGAACAGTCGGGTGCGATAGGCGATGATCTCGGAGAAGCAGCCCAGCGCCTTGAGTTCGGCCAGCCGGCTCGCAGGCCAGTCGATCAGCTCGAGGCGCTGCTCGCCCGCCACGAGACTGCGCTTGAGATGATATGCACCAACCGGCTCCACGCCGCCGCTATCGAGTACGTGCCGAACAATATCGGTCGGTGCGATCTCGATCCCGCCCGCCACGCCGAATGCGCTGCTGACCTTGGACACCATTGGCGCCGGGATGAGACGGCCAAGCAGCGACTGCCCATCTTCAGTCTTCAGGCGCCAGACCTGGACATGATCGTCGGGAAGCTTGCCCCAGACGGGAAGGAGGAGGCCAGTGACGAGGTAGATCGTCTCGGTTCGGGTGCGGTGTCGCAGTTCCTCGACCTCCTGATCCCAGAGCTTCGCAAATTCCTCGGCATCCGCATCTTCCCACAGCGTTTCGAGAAACAGGTCCTGACGGTGACGCTCGGTCCGTGCCGGGCGGACCAGCTCCCAGCGCTTGACCAGCTGGCCGTCCTCGTCGGTGAGCGAATGGGTGGCGCTGCAGATGGCGGCCTTGCCAGATCGGCGGTTCACCACGCACCGGCTCTCGCCACCCTGGAGGAGCCATTCGACACGGTCGCGGCTGACCGGACGATAGCGCTGCTCGGTCTCGAGCCGCAGGATTTCCGTGACAGCGCCGCTCACAGGGTCTTCACGGATACAGGTCCGGTCGAGAATGGTGATCCGCTCGGCATCGATCGTCTCGACGCCGACATCGAGCGTACCAGCTTCCCGCGCCGCCTCGATCCGGGCCTCGATCAAGCCGAGATATTCGTCGAAGATCGCGTTCTGAAGGCTGATCCTCAACGCAAGAATACGGTTTAGCCAGCGCTGTATGGGCGGCAGATCCTCTACCATGCCACCGCCCTCACCCTCGAGATTGAGGCCCGTCAGCGCCTGAAAATCTGTGAGGCTGGTCGAGGCGAGCTTACCGGCGAAGAGCAGCCGGAACCAGGTAACGAGCGAATCCTTGGCAAAATCCGATTCCAGGTTGTCGTGGGGATTGAACAGACCCTGTCCGCCGGTCTGGCGCTGGCCGCGGGTAAGTGCGCCCAGGCTGTCGAGACGGCGCGCGATCGTCGAAATGAAACGGCGTTCGCCCCGGCAGTCCGTCGATACCGGACGAAATAGCGGTGCAGATGCCTGATGGGTGCGATGGGTACGCCCGAGCCCCTGGATCGCGGCGTCGGCTCGCCAGCCCGGCTCGAGCAGATAGTGAATGCGGCGGCTCTGGTTCTCGGCCGCGAGACTGGCGTGGTAGCTGCGGCCAGTGCCGCCGGCATCCGAGAAGATCAGGATGCGCTTGGCACCGCGCATGAAAGCATCGGTCTCGGCAAGATTGCTGCGTGGGGACCGGCTTTCGAGACGCTGTCCACCGCGCGCGTCAGCCACGATCCGGCGCAATCGTCCGGTGACCTCGGCAACCTGATCGACGCCGAAATGGCCGATGATATGGTCCAGCGCGGAGCCTACGACTGGGAGAGCGCACAGTTCTTCCAGCAGCTGTTCGCGCATCTGCAGCGCCTCCTGGCTGTGAACAGGTCGCCCGTCTTCGTCGGTCATCGGCTCGGACCGGACATTGCCGGAATCGTCGGTGTAGGTTCGCATCTGTCGCGTCGGGAACGCCGCGCTCAGATAATCCATGAGGAACTCGCGCGGCGACAATTCGATATCCAGATTGGCCCTCGCCTCGGCATCCAGGGCGGCAAGCGTCCGGTCGAGCATCGCCTCGGCCGTCGAGACGAGCTGGATCACCACGCAATCACCGCGCGCGAGATCGGCATGAATGGCGGGGATCAGCGATGGCAGCTTCAGTGAAATCAGAAGCTGGGCAAAGAACCGCTGTTTGGTCGATTCGAAGATGGAGATCGCCGCAGCCTTCGCTCCGCCATTATAGGTCGATTTGCTGAAACTGTCGGTGATACGGGTCGCGTCGAGCGCGGCCTGCAGGTTGCGGTGAATGATACCCCAGGCATCCGCATAGGCATCGTAGATTGCGATCTGGTCCGGGGTTAGCTGGTGTTCGAGAATGTCATACTCGACGCCAGCAAAACTGAGCGCGCGTGCCGCATAAAGACCCTGTGCCTTCAGATCGCGGGCGATCAGTTCCATTGCCGCGATGCCGCCCCGGCGCAGGCTTTCGACGAAATCGCGGCGGTCGGAAAAGGCCGTTCCCGGACCCCAAAGGCCGAGCCGGGTGGCATAAGCCAGATTGTTGACGTCCGAAGCCCCCGTCGCGGACACGTAGAGAACGCGGGCGCGGGGTAGGAGATTTTGCAGTCGGACGCCGGCGATGCCCTGCTCGGATCCCTTGGAGGTGCCGAACCGCCCTTCCCCGCCAGCCACGCCGGCCATTTCATGGGCTTCGTCGAAGACGATCATGCCTTCATAGCCGTCACCCAGCCAATCGGTGATCTGTTTGAGGCGCGTGCCCTTGTCGCCCCGGCTCGACCGCAAGGTAGCATAGGTGAGGAAGAGCACGCCCTCACTGGCCCCGATCGCCGTTCCGAGCTTCCACTGGTTGAGATGCTGGAGATCGAGCGCAAGCCCGCCGACCGCAACCCAATCACGACGGGCATCTTCGAGCAGCGTTTCGCTCTTGGAGATCCAGACATGCTTGCGGCGGCCGCGCAGCCACTGGTCGAGCAAGATCGCTGCAACCTGGCGGCCTTTGCCAGCGCCGGTGCCATCACCCAGGAAGAAGCCGGTGCGAACCCCGCTGCCCGCCTCGTCGGGCGTCAAAGTGAGACCTTCATCCTTGGTCAGGAATCGGCCCGGAAGATCGCGCTCGAACGCATCGCCTGCGTAGATGACGGTCTCGAGCTGCGCATCCGAGAGTATATTTTCGGTGAGCAATCTCGGCGGCAGGATCGGCGCATAGCGTGTCTTGGGCGCTGCGATCGAACCCATGGCGATCGATTCCACGAGCGCCGTCGGGTGAGGCCGCGCTGCTGCCAGGGCGATCCGGCTCGGTCGATAGGGAAGGTAGAGCCCGGAGGGTTCACCGACCGGCGCCGGGGCGTCGAGCACCTCGAATGCGATGGGTTCCGCCGGGGCAGCCACGTCGATGCGCTTCGGTGCCAAGGGCTTGATGGCACCACGGCGGGCGCCGGCTAGCAGAGCTGACGGGCGCGATACCACCCGGCCTGGGCGTATGGACGACGTCGCCGCAGTGAGCATTGGGTGAAGGGAACAGGCATCGAGGGCTTCGTCTAAGGTTGCGCAGGCGATCGCGCTGGCAGGGACGCCTTCAACGCCCTTGTGCAGGAGGAGAAGCTGGACAGCTTGTGTCGTACCGTGCCGCGCATAGGCAGACGCTGGTAATTCGATCTGGCGGAAGAGCGTAGAACCGGCCGTCGCGATCTTCCATTCACTCGATTGCGGATCAACGCGGGTGGGAAGGATTGCGACACAGCGACCACCCGGACGCAGGCGCGTGAGGGCAGAGCGCAGGTGGCGAAGGCCGGCAACCCGATCACGGCCGCGGCCCTCACTGCGCGAGAAGGGCGGATTGATCAGGATGACATCCGGCACCAGATCGACGGGAAGGAGGTCGTCGATGAGCTCACCGTCATGGCCGAAGATGCGGGCATCGGGGTAAGCAGCCGCGAGCATGGCCCGGCGCCAGGGATCAATCTCATTGAGGATCAGACGAGCCTGGGCACGACGGGCGAAGATGGCGAGCAGGCCAGTCCCTGCCGAGGGTTCGAGTACGACGTCGCGCTCGCCGATGCCGGCGAGCCGCGTCGCGATCAGGGCGATCGATGCCGGTGTCGAGAATTGCTGGAGATCAATCTGCTTCTCGCTGCGTACGCTATGAACCGGCAGGCGCGCGACCATGGCGGCGACAAGCGCAAGCTGAGCCGGCGCCGCGTCCGGCAATGTGCTGCCGGACAGGAAGAGCACCTGCCCCAGTTCGAGCACATCATAGGCATCACGGATCGACCAGTCCCCGCTCGCGGGTGCCGAGCCATAGGCGCGGGTCATGGCGCCGATCAGCGTGGGTCGATCGATGGGAATATTGCTCCCGATCTTTGCGGCGATTTCGCGCGCGGCAATGATGGCGGGGTCGGAGAAGTCGAGTTCAGCAACGGCGGAGGCGGTAGCGGGCATAATGGGGCTCCTTGATGTCGCCCGATGATCAGCACCGGGCCGCCTCGCCGAAGGCCCCCTCTCCTCTCTACAATGGCTGGGTCAGCAGACCGGACCTGGGAACCGAATTGCGGGCAAGCCTGTCGCGCAGGGCGTCATTCCAGTCGTCATGATCTTTTGGAAGCCAGTGTTCGACCTGGCGGTCGTTGGCAGAGAGATGTTCGTAGGCGCGCTCAAAGCATGTCCGTGCCGCCTCATTGCGCTGCCCGAATACTATGACCCGCCTGACGCTCGAGGGTATGCCGACATGGGCGTAGCGCTCGGCGCCGAGCACCGCCCAGACTGGCAGGTCAAACCAGTCGCGCGCTGAAAGGGCATCTTCGATCCCTTCGGCCAATCCAAGCGTGTCTTGCGGTACGCCGAATTGCACACTGCCCGATCCCAGCAGCCCGAGCGCAAGCTTCGGCTTGCGAAACGGGCGATGCAGGATGTCGGAAGGATCCAGGAACGTGCGATGGACCGCGACCAGTCCGAGTTCGTTTTTCACGGCGGCAATCATCGCCGGCAGACTTCGTCTATCCTTGCCCTTCCCGATGATAGTCGAGGGATTGAACCGCAACTCCGGTGTCGGGCTGAACACGCCTCGGGCGCTGAGATAGGTTTCAGCAAGCGTGCCATCGATAGCAACGCTGCGATGCCATAAGGTCTTGGCGAGACCGCTCAGATCACGAGCAGGCAGGCGCGGTTCAACGTGAATGGGGGCGCGGTCATGGAGGCCCTGCCGATCGAGCGCCTTCAGGATGTCGATCGAGGTGCAGCCGGCAAAGCATTTGAACAGGATGGCCTTCGTTCCCAAGCGAACGGACAGGCTTGGCGATCGATCATCATGCGCAGGGCATCGGCACTCGCCGTGTGAGCCTGTCCATCGGCCGCCCAGGCGTTCGACGATCTGCTTTGCGCGAGTCGCTGCGTCTAAAGAGGCAGGCATAGGGAAACTCCTTCTCGAACCGGAAGCGCAAACCCGGCCTGCCCCCTCCCCTCTTCGCGGCGCTATGCTGATTTTGGTGCGAGGACACCGAATTCCTCGACGATCCGGTCGGTCGTGTAATGGGTCGTTCCATCACGCTCGTAGGAACTGTCGCGTAGCCGGCCCGCTACCCGGACGAGATCGCCGACATGGACACGTTCTTCGATATACTTTCTCTGGCCCTCGCTGAAGATCACGACGCGGTTCCAGTAGCTGTCCTCGATCCACTCATCGCCTTCACCACGGCGGCGATAATTCGCGCAGACCGAGACATTGGTGACCTTGGGTTTGGCGTCGATCTCCCCGATCCGCCCTATAATCTCGAACTTTGCGAAGTTGATCATGGTGCCTCCAGCTTGGCGCTGAGCAAACATGAACGAGCAAACGATCGGATTTCGCACGCCATATGACTGCTGAGCTGCCGTGGGCTGCACGGTACGGGAGCACGACCTGGGCTCCTATCCCCCCAGTTGGAGGGATAGGCAGGGGAAGCAACAGGCCGTCTTCACTCGATGGTTGGCGGTTGATCTTGGGGACGAGCTACGCCCGACTGATGATGCGGATCTTGATGAGCGATAGCTGCCACCGCTGGTCACCGGGCACCACCGAATCACTTCTTCTGAAAGACTCCATCTATAAAAACGCCCGGCGCGCAGCGTCGGGGTGATTCTAAGATTCTAATGATTCTATGATTCAGGGCCGCTATGTGTTTGAAACCACAGACTGAATCAGGGTCTAACCTGACCTCTTGGGGGCTTTTGCCTGACTTCGCGGGGGATGTAACCTGTCCTGGCGGGGGCTCTAACCTGACCTCTTGGGGATCATCCTGTCTTCTTGGGGGAGGCGTGGTATCGTGACCGAACCATGTGTTTCGAGCCGCTTTTTGGTCCCTGTTTCGCGCGATACCGCTGACAATTGCGACTCGGCGGAATCACAGGCGGAATGTCCGATTCTCACGGCGAATCTATCCTGACCTTTTGGGGGCTCTAAGAAGAGTCTAACCTGACCTGACTTGACGAACGAGGTCAGGACAGGCAGTTTCCGAAACAGTGTGAGGTGAATCGCATGGGAGTGCCAGCGGAAAGCGTAGACGAGGAAGGCGGCGAAGAGACTTCGGCCGCCCGCTCGATGCGCGTGGCTGCAGCGCTCGCTCGCAAGGGTGGCGACCAGTTCGCCAAACCCGGTCGCCTTGTCGAGGTCCGCTTCGTCAAAGGGCAATCGCTCAGTCTGACCGCCTCCCGCCTCCTCGCCCTCATGATCCTGACTGCGGGCGGCGATGCCTGGCAAGACACGACGCACCGTATGCGAAAGTCGGACATCCGTCGCGGCCACAAGGGCAACGAACGAATTGTCGATATGCTTGAAGAGTTGCACAGAACGCTCTTCGCAGAGGATGACAAATCTTGGCGCGGCAAGCGCGCCACGAAGCGTTTCAACCTTATTCAGGCGTCTTGGGAAGAGGTCGAGGACAACGACAAGGAAACGGGCTGGATCGAGTGGCAGTTCACGCCTGACGCTCGCCGGCTTATCCAGGAGTCCGAAACCTATGCGGTGATGAACCGCCAGGCCGTGCTAGGGTTCAGGTCAGCCTATGCCCTGAAGCTGTACGAAGAGGGCGCTCTTCGCCTCCACAGACGGCAACCTGTGTGGAAAGTCGATATGGTGGGTTTGCGCGCGGCGCTGGGGATCGATCCCGACAAGTATGCCGACTTCGCTCAGCTACGCCGCAAGGTTCTGACGGTCGCCAAGGCAGAGATCGACCAGCTCGCCCACTTCACAGTCGAATGGCAAGAGATCCGGCGAGGCCGTGCCGTGATCGAGATCGAGTTCCGGTTCGTCTCGAAAGATGCGCCGGCGCAGATTGCAACGGTCGACGAACTCGAGCGTCATTCGAAGGGACGGAAAGCTAGGCGCGACGATACCGTCGAGAAGGTCGTGGCAAGCGATAGTCCCCTTCCCCACAGCCCGACCGTCGACGGCGTGGACGTGGCGAATGTCCTGAAGAAGGTAACTGCTGCGCTGGTAAGCTCGGACGCGGCGTCGTCGGGCGGGGTAGAATTGTGGGCAAGGTTCCCCCGGGGCCGGCTGCATTTCGGGGCTACCGAGGAGGCGGCTCGTGAGATTGGAGTTCGCTATGGCGGTGGCTGGGACGTCGACATGATCGCCGAGGCCTATCGCGACCATATGGGCGCTCGCTTGAACACCCTGTCCGGTACGAAACTCGAAAAGTCCTGGAAGGGCTGGTGCGAAGCCTTTTTCAATCGGCGAGGCCGGCCGTAACAGCACAAATTGCAGCCCTGCAATTTGTGCCACAAAGGGTCGTGCAGGCGGTCACACGCCCCTCACCGCATCGCCGAATATCACACGGTCCAATCCCAGCCACCGCGCCATTGACCGGAGGGCCTCGTCCAGCTCTTCGCCGGCATGAGCAGGCGCGTCGCTCTCGAACGTCTTTTGTTGAACGAGTAGCGCTTTCGCTTTCCGGTCTGCCTTCAGGTCGACCCGTGCGACGATCTGCTCATCAAGCAGGAACGGTAGAACATAATATCCATAGGTGCGCAGCGGAGCAGGGACGTATATTTCGATCCGATAGCGTATGCCAAAGAGGCGCTCGGCGCGGTCGCGTTCCCAGATCAATGGATGGCGCTAGCAAAGCGGCATGGCGTATTCGTCGTGGGCGCCTCGCCTCCCGGTGCAACCACGTTGACTGGTTCCACCCATCAATCTTCACGGGCTGAAGGACGCCCTCCTCCACGAGCTGCGCAATAGCTGGATGAGCCTCTGTTGGAGAAAGCCGGAAATAGTCACGCAGATCTTTTGCCGTTGCTACGCCAAGGGCGCGGGCGCTGTGCTCAATGAGTTGGCGTCTGGCTGCCGCAGGTTCCGGGGTGGGGAGAGCGAGGATCGTCTGTGGCAACACGCGCTCGGTGAGATCATACACTCGCTCGAAACTCGCACGTCGTGTCGCAGTGGTGATGTGGCCGGACCAGAAAAGCCACTCCAGCGCCATCTTGCTGTCGCCCCACTCCCACCAGCCTGCGCGTCGCTTCCCGCTTTCGATATCGGATGCAGCGAGGGGTCCGTCGTTGCGGATGCGCTCGAGGATCGAGATCGCGTCCGCCCGCCGATCGCGCGCGAATATGCGCAGACCCTTCCATCCAGTCTCGCCAGCGTCTGCCATTGCCTGTCGCCATCGCAGCAACGGCTGGAGGGGGAGGGGGATCAAAGACGCTTCGTGCGCCCAATATTCGAAGAGCCGACGCGATCGGAGTGGCCCCCAGGCGTCGGCCTCCAGCAACCTCGGATCATAAACACCAAGGCGCGAATAGGCCGGAAGGTAGTGAGCTCGCGTCAACACGTTGACGCTGTCGATCTGGTGGAGACCGAGCCGGGCGATAGTACGCCGCAAATGGTTAGCCCTGACAATAGAAGGCATGGCCTCACCAAAGCCTTGCGCGGCAAGGGCGATGCGTCGGGCAAGCGCGGGGTTGAGGCTCTCTGTCATGACGACACATATCAACGCGGTCACTTGCGACCCGCAAGGATGAACGTCGCGCTATCGTCAATCCTGTGCCCCCACCGAGTCAGGTTGCGAGCGGAAGGCGCGTCTGGCACAAATTGCAGGGCTGCAATTCCTGCCATGAAGGCGTCGATTAGCCCCCAAGAGGACAGGATAGAAGTACGGGCTGGCGATCCGACGGTCTCCATGGTCCAACTGTCAAATTTCGGGCGGATATTGACCAAAAAGTGAAAATCGAACATGGATGCTCCAGACTTTAACAGGAGCAGCTATGGCGTCCGCAATTGATGAAGTGCGGATGGGGGAAACACTCGATGTTGCGTCGCTCGCTGCTCGGTCTTCCTCTGTCCTTGAAAAGCTGCGCAACTCGGCCCGAAGCGCGCGCGCCGACGAGCGGCGAGAACCGACGTTTCAGATCGGAAAGGCCGCCGATCTGGTGGGGCGGACGACCGGAGCGATTCGCGAGGCCGAGAGCGATGGCCGTCTTGTGCCACCTCCGCGGACAGAAAGCGGTCGGCGCATGGGATACACGCTTGCTCAGTTGAATGACATGCGTGGCGCCTTTGGCACGCGCCCATGGCGCGATCCAAGCGACCCGTGTTCTGTCATCGCGGTCCAGAACTTCAAGGGTGGTGTCGGCAAGTCGACGGTGTCGGTCCATCTGGCGCAATATCTGGCGATCCGCGGCTATCGTGTCCTCCTGATTGATTGCGACAGCCAGGCGTCTGCTACGACCCTTTTCGGCTATGTGCCGGATCTCGATTTGAACGAGAACGACACGCTCTATCCGTACCTGCGAGAGGGTGAACGCAAGTCCCTCGATTATGCGATCCGCAAGACCCATTTCGATGGTCTTGACCTGATCCCGGCCAACCTGCGTCTCTTCCAGTCGGAATATGAACTCGCGGCGCGTATGGCGCGGGGGCAGGGGGCTCTGCTCGATCGAATGGCGCAGGGTATCGCCTCGGTGCAGGATCTCTACGATGTAGTGATCCTCGATCCGCCGCCAGCCTTGGGAGCAATCTCCCTATCCGTTCTCAGGGCAGCCAACGCACTGGTGGTGCCGGTTCCACCAACCGTGATGGACTTCTCCTCGACGGCTGCCTTTCTCGCCATGCTCGACGAGACCATTCAGGAACTCTCGACGCACGACCTCGCGCCGCAGCTGTCCTTCCTGCGCTTCGTGGCATCGAAGGTGGATGAGGGCAAATCGATGCAGAAGGGCCTGCTCGACCTGATGCGGCAGGTTTACGGAACCGCCATGGTACGCTCGCCGCTCAAGGACTCTGCCGAGATCGACAACGCTACCGCCCGTCTGATGACCGTTTACGAACTGGACGGCCCGATGACGAGCAAGACCGTGCGTGATCGCTGCCTGACCTATCTCGATGGCGTGAATGCCGAGATCGAGCTTGATATTCGTAAGACCTGGCCCAGCCATCTGAGCCGTTTGCGCAAGGATGGGCATGCGTGATGGACAAGAATTGCAGCCCTGCAATTTCGGCAAATAGGGGGGCAAAATGAGTTCGAAGAACAAGAGCTTTCTAGGCGATCTGGCGTCCTCTGTGGAGCCCAGCGCCGAAGGTCAGGAGCGTGGTCCGCGTTTGGGGGTAGGGGTCCTTGGCGGCCGTAACAATCGCTTGGCCGAACTAGCTTCCGGTGCGGTGGTGAATAACCCGCAGGAACTCGTTGATCCGGCGCGCTGCCGGATTTGGGAACGGCACAATCGGGACTACGGCGCACTGAGCCGTGAACGGTGTGACGATCTAATCGAGAGTATCCTCGCGCAGGGCAAGCAGGAGGTCCCCGCGATCGTTCGGCGCATTCATGAGCCGGACTATGATTTCGAGATCATCTGCGGGGCTCGCCGCCATTGGTCGGTATCTTGGCTACGGGCGAACAATCATCCCGAGGTGCGCTACCTCGTGGAAGTGCGCGATCTGACGGATGAGCAGGCGTTTCGCATTTCCGATCTGGAGAACCGGGCGCGCGAGGATCTCAGCGATCTGGAGCGAGCGCGAGACTATCTTAAGGCGCTCGATCTCTATTATGGCGGCAGCCAGAAGGAGATGGCGAGGCGGCTGAACCAGTCCGAGGCGTGGGTCAGCCGTTACCTTGATCTAGCCAGATTGCCTGAAGCCGTCGTCGCGGCTTTCCCAGATCCTTTCGAGCTGAAGATCTCGCATATCGGCAGTCTGAAGCCTGTGCTGAAATCCGACGATGATCGCTCGCGTGTGCTCGCCGAGGCGCGTCGTCTGTTTGAAGCGCGCGCGGCAGGCAATGAGGGGTTGCCCGCCAATGCTCCTGAGACGATTCGCGCCCTGTTAGCGGTGGTCGGGTCGGCCGCGCCGCGCAAGAAGGAGCCCAAGCCGGCAAAAGCCCCCAAGAGGACAGGATCGGATTCCGTGGTCGTGCATAGCCCCGGCGGCACGGCACTGCTTCGCGTCGACGGAAAGGACAGGCGTGGCGTGACGCTGACGCTCTTCCACAAAGGCGGCGGGAGTCGAGCGGAGGCCGAAGCAGCATTACGCGACCTTCTCGATTATCACTGGCCTCAATAAGGGTGGCCGCGTCTCTCTCTCGCCCGGCTGGCAAGCTTCGCCGCTCCTTGAGGAGAGATTTTAAGAAGCCGTGCGATCGCAGGGATGCGGATGCCCGGAAAGGCAGCCTCTAAGCGCATGAGGGCAGGGAGCTTACTGCGCCGGGTGACGCCGAGCTCCTTGGGAAGGTTGGCATCGAGCCTTTCAACGGCATCAAGTTCTTTCAGGCCAGTCAGCGCGGTGTCTCCAAGGCGCTTTTCGAGATCAACGGCAAGATCGCGCGCAGTGACGCCGAAGAATCTTGGAAGGCACACGAACGACGGGATGATCTGGGAGGTAAATCCTGCGGCGAGCAGCGCCATTGGAAGATGGCAGGCCAACAGCCAGATCGTGCCGAAGGTTCGGGGATCGACGGTGAGCTGGCGCCCGTCCAGCGTCGCTAGGGACCGACCGCCGACCGGCGCGATCTCGAGCTCCGCGTGGACCTCCAGGAGGCGCTCTGCGACCGCCAGAAGGGTAGGGGCTGGATATGGTTCGGCCAACCTCCGCTTGGCCGCTCGAAACGCCGATCCGAATAGAACGAGGTCGTGGCGGCCCCAGGTCTGCGCCTCCTCTCGATCGTCGAGCAGCAGGCGCAGCGCGTTGAGCGTCGCCTTGGCCACGGCATCACCTTCTGCTTCCTGTGCGAGCAGCACGAAGTGCACGAGTGCTGCGACCGACATGGGGTCATTCAGGCCTTCACAGTGGCGAGGAGGAGGGCTCCGGCCTGTAATCCAGGCAAGCAGGTCGCTTGTGTCGACCGGTAGCCCCGCGAGCGCGGCAACTGTTGAGGTCGCTGACATTCGCGCTCTCCCAAGCCAAATGTCGCGTGCTGGACTACGAAAAAGACGACCGTCGAGCCGACCGATGAGCAGCAGTGGGGCAGGGGAGGGCGGCCTCGGCATCCGATATGGTTATCGGTGATCTCAACCAAAGTCACATGTTAGTTGAGGCAGCCGATACTGATGGGAAATCGACATGTGATAATTTCAGTTATCACATAAGCGGATTTGACCGTTCTTTATAAGGTGGGCTACAAGCGCGGCTGAGGAGCGAGGCGCGTCGTGAGCACCGAAACCGCCCGGGAAGGGCCAGAAATCCCCGTAGCGCCGCCTGAGGCTGTCCTGCCGGCCGTCAGGGCGCC